>NZ_JBSHDU010000061.1:0-52438 GCF_053616475.1 Streptomyces sp. NPDC055815
AGCCTCAAGGCTGCGGCGCACTAAGCATATTTCGATCTAGGAGCCCCCTACCCATCCCATGGCTGCTTCGATCTTCCTGTTGTTCAGCTCCTCGTGGCCATCGATGCAGCCCTCGTAGCGGCGGTGGATGACCTCAGGCGAGTTCCCCGCCCGGCGGGCGACCTCGGCGACGGGAACACCCGCGTTGAGCCAGTTCGTGATGCACGTATGCCGCAGGTCGTACGGTCGGTGGGCGAGCGGGGATTCCACCTTGTCCGGCGGTAGGGCGATCGGCCGGGCATCCTGCCAGACCCTCCAGTAGCTGGACGTCCCGAGTACGGCGCCGCGCTCGTTGGCGAAGAGCCGGCCGTCCTTCGCCGTGCCGAACTCCGCTATGTGCGCGCGGAGCATGGCGACCAGCGTCGGAGGAATCGGGACGGGGCGATCCGACTTGGGCTCCCGGGACTTGAGCCCGCGCCTGTCGTGGCGCTGCCCCGAATCCGTCCACCTCTTGCCGGACACCGGCCGGGTCTCCTTGAGGGTGAGCGTCCCCCACCCCTTCTCGGGGAGGTAGCAGTCCTTCTTCCTGAGCCCCACCGCCTCGGCCGGCCGCAGCGCCGCGTACATCTGGCAGGCGAAGAAGGCGACGAGTCGGCGACCGCGGTTCCGGTGGACTGACCCCACGTAGGAGACGGCCGTGAGGAGCTGCTCGCTCTGGACGGCGTTGACCAGGACCCGGGGGTCCACGACGTCACCCTTGGTGGACCCCGCGCGCTTCACTCCCGCGAGCGGGTTCTCCTCCAGGTACCCGCACTCGATGGCGTACTCCATGGCCGTGTTGAAGCCGCGGCGCCGGCGCTTGTAGGTCTCCCCCGCTGCCGGGGTGTCGTCCAGCTTGAACGAGAGCCGGTACTGGACGTCCCGCACCACCTTGGGGTCGGTGAGAGCCGAGAGCGTCAACGATCGGGTCCGGAGCCACGTGCACGCCGCCACGAGTTCCGGCGGCGGCTCCTCGTCCTCGTGTGCCGGTACCACCGTCCACCGCATCGCGAGCCGCGTCTCCTCCGGTGTGGGCGCCTTCTTGCCGCCCTCCACCATCGCGAGCGCCACCGTGGCCAGGCTGTCGGCCAGCCCTTCACGGGTCTTCGCCGCCGCCGTACGCCACCGGCTCGCCATGTACTCGCGGCTGAAGTCCCACCACGACGGATCGGGCTTCTCGTTCTCCTTCGCGGCAGCCGCCCGGAGCTCCGACTCTGGTAAGCCGGACGCCATGTCGAACGCCTCGCCCTTCCGCATCGCCTGCCACAGCTCGGAGCGGCGGCTCTCCGCGAGGGCCACGGTGGCGAAGCTGGCGGCCTTCACCTTTCCGGCGACCGTCCAGCGGATCTGGTACGGAGCCTTCTTGCTCCGTACCTGGTTGACCTTCCAGACCCGTACGTCCGTGGAGAGGGTCAGGTCTCCGGAAACGGGCGGGCGCCCGCTGTTGCGGGCGCCCGGGGTGGTGCTGGTCTTGCGGTAGGTCACGCGGCTTCCTCCAGGGTCTCGATCCAGCGCTCCAGGTCCGAGCGACGGATGCGGACCGCGCCGTTCGGGAGCTTGATGGCCTTCGGGCCCTTCTTGAGCTGACGCCACCGGTAGAAGGTGGCTCGGGGCACTCCGATCTCCTTCACGACCTGAGGGATCGTGAGCATCTCGTCACGCGTCGCGGACACGGGTCCTCCTCGACTGGCTACCGAAGACAGGGCAGGGCGCCGCAGAAACCGCAGAAACCGCAGAAACCTGCGAATCCGGGGTCTGACCTGCGGCGTTGCGGGTGCGTGGGTGGCTGCCGCAAAAATCGCGAGAATCGCCGCAGAAATGGACGGCGGCACCGAGGGCCGGGCGTCGCGTGACCGGCGACGGGATTTGTGCGGCGGTTTCGCAGATTTTTGCGGCTGCCGGGCCGACGGGGCGTTTCCGCAGGTGAGCACGGCCGCCCGGGGACTTCTGTGGATTCTGCGGTTTGTGCGGCGGGGGGCTCTTGCGAAGGCGGGTGGGGGGGCTCACGCCTTGGGCTCGCGGACGCTCGGGTGAATCAGGTACCGGGGCGCTGGCGGGCGCCCCCGTTTGCCGGTGCGGGGCGGGGTCTCGCTGCGGAGGTAACCGTGCTCCTCCAAGACGGCGGCGGCTGGCTCCAGTTCGGCGATGGTGGGGAACTCGGAACGGGAGAGCTTGGCGAAGAGGTCCCGGCGGCTGACGCTCTCCCAGCCGTTGTCCTCCAGGACGGACAGCAAGCTCCGGGCGCGAGCCAGGGTGGCGTCGGCGCCCATGAGGTCGAAGACGGTCAGGGCGTGGGCAGCGAAGTAGTCGGCCAGTTCGATCGCCGCACCCATCGTGGTGGCACTGATCAGGGTGTTGGTGCCACCGTCGATGTGCTCGGCGAGGTGGAGCAGACCGGCGATGCGGGCCGCAGCACCCACGAGCTTCCCTGCCCACTTCCCGATGTGCCCGAGCCGTCCGCCCTTGGTGCGGAGTTGCGGCTCCAAGTGCTCGCCGTACGCCTTGAGGGCGGCATCGGCCTCGGGGCCCACCTGAACCATGAGGGGATCGGTCCAGTCCGCGAGCTTGAGCGTGAGGGCGAAAACGTTCCGCTCGTACGTCGCACCCACGGCGGGCGGAACGGGGTCCGGGTCGATCTTCCGGTAGCCGACCAGGGATTCCGGCAGGCAGTAGAGGAAACGCGCGAGCAGCCCGCGTCCGTCGAAGCCGCGGTTCTTGCCGATGTCCTCCAGGACGCTGGGCTGGACGGCGAGGCCCATGGTGAGCGCGGGGGCCTCGATGAACTCCTGGCGGGTCCGGCGGTCGACGCGGAGCCGGTCGCCGGCGTGGCCCTTGAGGAAGACCTCCATGTTGGGGACGCCGGAGTACCGCCCGGCGATGATGTCGAAGATGCCGCCCTCGGCGGACATGACCGCGAGCCTGCCTCCCTGCTCGGCGAGCAGGGTGGTGACGGTCTCGGGGGTGGCGTCGTCGGCGAGGAGCCGCGGGCGCGGCGGCACAGTCAGGGACTCGGCGGTCTGGGCGAGGCCGATCGCCTCGGCCACCAGGTTGTCCCGCTCGGGGCCCTCCGCCTTGGCGGCTTGAGCGGCAGCCTTGTCGGCGGCCTCGCGGGCCATGCGGGCGGTGACCTCGGCCTCCACGATCGTGAGGTTGGAGCCCTCCACGAGCGTGTTCTCCGCCTCGTAGAGCGGGGCGGTCATGGCGGCGAAGACGGCGGACTTGCGGTTGGCCGGGCCGAGGGCGACGACGACGAAAAGGTTCGTGGGCTCGCGCCACCGCCCGCGCACCTGGACGACGGCCCGGCCGCCGGCCGCGGTCGCGAGGACGGAGAGGGCGAGTGCACCCGCGAGGTCCACCGGGGTCTGGGTCTCCTCGGCGAGCGCGACGACGAAGTCCGAGACCCAGCCGGGGAGGGCGTGGACGGGGAACGGCGGCAGCTTCGGCTGCCGGTCCAGCGGGATCGGCTCCGGCCACGCGACCGGGACGGTCGCGGCGCCGAGCGCGAGGGCCTCGCGGAGGTCGTCCTCGGTGGCCTCGGGAGACATACCGGCTTGGACGATGCGGGTGCCAGCCTCGATGCTCCGGCGGCGCCGGGCGAGGTCGTGGACGATCTCGGCGTAGTAGGTGGCGTTGGCCGTGGAGGGCACGGCCTGGATGAGGGTGTGGAGGTAGGGCCGACCGCCCGCGCGGACGAGTTCGCCGGTCTGCTCCAGGTGGTGCCCGAGGGTGATCGGGTCCACGGGCTGGCCCTGGGCGTGCAGGGCGAGGATCGCGCGGTGGATCGTCTCGTGGGCGGGCACGTAGTGGTCGGCCGGGTCCATCGAGCCGTCCACGTCGCCGATGACGCCGGGCGCGAGCATGAGCGCGCCGACGACGGCCTGTTCGGCTTCCCGGTCGTGCGGTGCCATCCGCTCCACGCCGCCGGGCACGCTGTGCAGCGGCACCACGGGGGCGTACTGCCCACGGGCGGGCTCAGGTGTCATGCTGGGGTTTCTCCTGTTTCTGTCGAAGGGACGGAGAGCCGGGGCGGTCGCGGTCTTGTGGTGAGAGGCGACCGCCCCGGGCACAGCTACTTCTGCTTGAGCCACTGCTCGTACTGCTGGCGGACGTAGGCGCGGGGGTCGCAGATGACCGTGGTGTCGTCGGTGTCCATGAGGCGGCGGGCCGCCTCGGTGGCCATCTCCGCCGCGTCGCTGCGTACGCGCTCGCTCTCGTCGCCCAGCGCGATGCGGTCCAAGAGCGCGGCCTTGCGGAGCCAGAACTCGCGGCCGAGACCCTTGCCAAACGCCTTGTCGGCCGCGGTGCCGGCGGTCCAGCCGATCTCGCTGATGATGCTCGGGGCGAGCGCGTAGGCCTCCTCGGGCGTCGGCCACTCCTCGGCCCGCAGGTCGGCGGTGAGGTAGAGACGCTCGCGCTTGCCGTCGCGGGTCGCGTACTGGCGTACGGCGCCCGTGGCAAAGGTGCCGCCGAGCGCGGCGGTCACCCGGTCGGTGTCGTCGGGGTCGCAGATGACGCGGATCTCGAACATGGGTCAGTACTCCTTGACGGTGGTGGGGCGGGGAATGCCGCAGGTCCGACAGACCTCAACGTGTGCGTACAGCGCGACGCGACAGCCGGAGCAAACCCAGGCAAACCCGTGCTTGACGTCCATGCGGATGCTGTAGCGCAAGAGGTGGGCGTCAATCCGAGCCCACAGCGAGTACCGGCGGCGGCCTTTGGTCCGGCGCATCAGCTCTCCGTCTCGTGGTCGGTACTGGGGAGTGCAGGCAGACCCGCATCGGCGAGGGTCTTGGGGTTGAAGCCGGGCAGGGCGGCTCGCGTGAGCAGCGCCGTGGCGAGCTGCTCGGCATACGCGGCACCGGTCCGGGCGACTTCGATCTGGGCTCCGGCGCGCAGGGCTTCCACGCGCTCGATGTGGGCGTGGTCCTCGCGCCGCTCGACGGTGCGGCGCTCGTAGGCGGTGGTCTCGCGGCGGGCGGTGCGCCAGTAGCGGGCGGCGAGGCCGTAGGCGACAGCGGTGGCGAGCACCCACAGCAGGAGCGGGAGGGACAGTCCGTCGGCGTATCCGGCGACCCCGACGAAGGCGAGGCCGCCCGAGGTCGCGAACGCGGTTCCGGCGAGGGTGCTGTCCCCGCAGTGACCGGCTGCGGCGAAGGCGCCGGCCGTGGCGGCTCCGGCGGCGAGGACGACCATGAGGGCGGCATTGCCGACGGAGTGTTCGGCGCCGTTGGCGTTCCAGATCCGACCGAGGACCAAGACCGTGGACGTGGCGAGGGCGGGGGCCACCTTCGGCGTGGCCGTGGTGAGCCAGTGCGGGACGGTGATCGGCTCGTTCATCGCGGGCTCCTTTGGCTAGTTGGCGAGGTCGGAAAGGGCCGTGGCGGAGGACTGGACGAGGTTGGCGATCGGCTCGTACGCACCGGTCCCGGCGGCGAAGAACCCGAAGAGGAAGAGCACGATGGCGGCGCCGGCCCCGGAGGACTTGCTCTTCACGGCGAAGACGGACGCGGCGCCGAAGAGCAGGACGGCGGAGATCTCGAAGTTCATGTCAGGCTCCTGTCGTTGCGGGGTCAGCGGGTGCCGTCGCGGTGGAGGCGGGCGGCGATGTTGAACAGGTGGCGGCCGACGCGGATGCGGATGCCGTGGCCCTTGCAGCGGCGGCAGGGCTTGCCGCGCTTGGGCTTGCCCTTGCGGTCCGTCTTGAGGGCGAAGCCGAGTCCGTTGCACTTGCGGCAGTTGCCGAACGGCGAGGCCGCACACAGGGCGATGTAACCGAGTGTGACGGCAAGCAGGAGTGCGCTAGCGGCGAGGAAGGGGGTCATCGGGGGCCTCTCTGGCGGTTTTCGGGGTATGCGCAGGTCAGCCCGCTAGGAACTAGCGTGCTGACCAGATGCGGTATGGGGTGCTAGCGGTGCCGCTAGACCTAGCGGGGCTTGCTGCTAGATCTAGCGGCGGTCCGCGTCAGCTCGCGTCCCGGTTTCCATCACGTTCCGTGATTGCGGTGGAGATGCGGGAGCGCTCGATGCCGCGCCGGTTGGCGCCCTTGCCGCTCTCGGTCTTGCCCCACACCTGGGTGGTGGAGATGCCGTGCGGCTTGAGGGCGGCGGCCAGTCCCTCGGGGTCCCAGCCGCCGTAGACGTCGGGACGCAGCTCGGCGAGCCGGGCCACGACGACTTCGGACCAGAGCTTGGGCTCCTCGGCGGGGACGACGGCGAGGATGTCGCGCAGCAGGTCGTACGCGCTGGTCTCGGCGGTCTCGAACGACTCGCCCAGCGCGTGGCCGGAGAGAGTGCCGGCCTGTTCGCGGAGCTTGCGGGCCCGCAGGCCGATGGTCTCGGCGGTGGGGGCGTCGACGTAGACCGAGGAGACGATCCGGGCGTCCGCTCCTTCGCCGACGAAGTAGTGGATGCCCTTGTCCTTCCAGGAGAACATCGTGGCCCGCACGCCTCGCTTGTACGAGGACGTGCCCAGGACCATGTCGTTCTCCAGCTGGCCCATGACCTTCAGGCAGAACCGGGCCGACGCGTTCGCGCTGATGCCGGTCGGCAAGGCCTTGGCGTCGGGGCGCTGGGTGGCAAGCAGCAGCACGATGCCGGTGGCAGGGCCGCGCTTGACCAGGTCGGTGCAGATCTCCTCGAACTCCGCGCCGTGCTTGGGGTGTTCGAACCACACCTGGCACTCGTCCACGCCGACGACGATCGGGTGGAGCCCCAGGTTCTTCATGTTCGCCAGCTCGCTGGTGACCTTCGACTCCGGGCAGATGTCCCGGGGCAGGGAGCGGATCATCTTCGCGCGGCGCCGCAGCTCGTCCCTCAGTTCCCGCAGGTCGGCGAGGGCGTACTCGATGTCCTCGTCGTCGTCTCCGGCACGGTGGCGGTGCGAGACGCGCTCGCCGACCGGGTCGAGGTCGCCGGTGCCCTTGAGGTCGTAGGTGTGCAGCTCGGCGCGCGGGTCGAGAGCGGCGATCAGGAGCAGCAGGCGCAGCAGGAACGTCTTGCCCATGCGGGGGATCGCGCCGATGACGGCCGCGATGTACATGAGCGTCATCTCCACCCAGCGTCCGCGCTGGTCGGTGCCGAAGGCGACCGGCTTGAACAGGTCCGTGGCCCCGCTCTTGAGCAGCGGCCACACGGGCTTCCGCGCGGTCGACATGTCCTGGTCACCGACCCACAGCACCAGGTGCCCGGTGTGCTCCTCCGGTACGGCCTCGGGCCAGACGCATCCCAGCGGGCGGCGCAGACCGGACGCGAGCTTGTCGCGGCGCTCGATCACGTCCGTGACGGTCACGCCGTACGGGAGGTCGCCCTCCGCGCGCCAGCCGGGCCCGTCGCGGGTGATCGGGGCGGTGAACGTGAAGCCGTCGCGGCCCTTGCCCTGTGCCTGGTTGATCGCCGGGATGCCGAGCGCCCCCAGCGCGCGCAGGACGATGTCGCTGGTGAGCTTGGGCGCCTTGGTGACCTCCACGGCCCGGTTGATGACCGGGGCGTCGGCCTGGCCGCCGGCCGACCCGAGGGCGAGCAGCAGCGCGCCGACCGAGACCACCTGGAGCCAGCCGGGGGCGAGGACGTAGAGGGCAAGCGCGGTGCCCATGCCGACGAGTGCGGCGAGGGTGGCGACCAGGGTCCGCAGCCGGACCCGGCCGTCGCGCTGCCGGGACAGCTTCAGGTACTCCGCCGCGTCCTCGCGCCGGACGGCGGCGAGTCGGACGGGCTCACCCTCGCGGTCCGCGACCCAGCGCATCGTGCCGCCGACGAACTTCGCCGCGCCCCGCGGGGCCTGGAGCGCGAGGCGCCCGGCGTAGACCGGGGAGCGGAGCGCGTGGTACCCGGCGAGGTGGGTGTAGTGGCTGGCGACCCAGCGGGCGGCGGTCTTGAGTTCGGCCGTCGACCGCAGCCACGCGGGGACGATCTGTCGCCGCTTCGCGCCCGCGAGTCGGCCGAGGTATCCGGGCCCGGCAAGCGCCGGACCGTCAACCAACCGGCGGGCCGACGGGTCGCCCGACTCGTCGGCCGACTCGTCCGTGTGGGAGTCGGGTGACGCGTCGGCGGTGGAGTTGGCCGACTCGGTGCGGGCGGATCGGGCCTTGTCGAGGTCGACCACGTCGGCCCCGGAGTCGGGCGACCCGGTGGTGGCCATGTCGGCTTCGAGTCGGTCGAAGAAGTCGTTCTCGTCGTCGGGGTGCTTCACTGAGACTCTTCCTTCTCTTGGGAGAGAGTGTGGGGTCCGGCCGCTGCTTTGGTCGGTTGTGACCGGACCCCGTGGCTCACAGGTCGAACAGGCCGCCCTGGTCGTCGTCGGGCGCCGCGGCGGAGCGCTGGGCGGCCCGGCGGGCGGCGGTGAAGCAAGGCGGGCACCAGGCGCGCAGCTCGCTCGCGGGCAGAGCCGCGGCGGCGAGCTCGGTGGTGAGCGGGTCCGCCGCCGCGGCCATGAGACGGATCGGGCCACTGTGCTTGCCCGCGTGGCGGCCATGCTCGCGGGTGCAGCGCCCCTCGCCCTTCGTGTGGGGCTGTCCGCATGCGCCGGCGCACTGGCAGCGGTAGCCAGCGGTCACCATCACCGTGCGGAACAGCCGTGCGGCAGCGATCGGCTCGGGCATCATGCGGCCCTCCCCGTTGGCTGTGCGGGCTCCAAGCGGTGCAGGAGAGCCCGGATGGCAACCGTGGCCTGTTGGGGGACGACCCCGTTGCCCAGGGCCTTGAGCTGCGCCGTGCGGGACAGCCCCGGCACGTCTGTTACGTGGCCAGTGGGCAGGCCCATCAGCCACTCGACCAGGGTCGGGTTCAGCCGTCCCAGAGCGTCAACTGGCCCGGGGGCGGGCCGACCGATGACCGCTTCCCACCGGGCGATCGCCGGTGCGTACCGGCCCCAATCCGGTAGGCCGCCGAGGGGAGCATCAGGTCCCCCTTCGAGCCGCGCTGATTCGGGCCGCCCTTGCTGCCGTCCGTCGCCCGCGGCGTCGGCAACAGCTTCGCGTACGACAGATCCGACAGGGTGGGCGAACTGCTGCGCGGGTTGGGTGCCGTCGCCTGCCGGGCTCCCTTGGAGTCGCCCACCACCGGTGTGGGCAGCAAGGAGACGACGTGCCGCAGGTTCATCCCGCCCTGAGCCGCGTGTCCCGCTCCGGTGCTCTCCGACGTCGACGGCGTCGGCAACAGCGAGGTGACGGCCGTCGGAAGCTGCCCCGCCTGCCCGCCGCCCCGCCAGTCCCTCGCGGCTGGTGTCGGCAGGCCAGGCGTAGAAGAACAGGCGGTTGCGCTGGTGAGCGGCACCGACATCCGACGCGCGAAGAGTGCACCACTCCGCATCGAACCCGAGGCGGGCAAGGTCGGCGAGGACGGTGTCGAATCCGAGAGAAAGGTGCCCTGCGACGTTCTCAAAGACCGCGAGTCGGGGTCGAAGAACGCCAAGGGCACGGGCGATGTGGGGCCAGAGGTGCCGGGCATCGTGCACTCCTTTCCGCTTGCCCGCAGTGCTGAACGGCTGGCACGGATAGCCGCCGACGACGACGTCGACCGGCTCCAGGCCGCGCCAGTCCACGGCCGTAAGGTCACCAAGGTTCGGCACGTCGGGGTGGTGGTGGGCCAGGATGCGGGACGCGCCGGGGTCGTTGTCCGCCACCCACGCGAGCGTCCCGCCGAAGACGGCCTGGACTGCCATGTCCAGCCCGCCGTAACCAGTGCACAGCGAACCGATCAGCGGCCCGCTCATGTCGCCGCCACGATCGCGGGACCGTCGGTCCGGGCGCCGCGTCGTCCGGAGCGGCGGCCGGCCACGGTGGCGAACAGCCGCCTCAGCCCCGCCCGCCGGACCCCAGCACGTGCCTGCTTGGCCGCGTACATGGCCTCATCGGCCCGGCCGAGGAGCGCGGAGAGGTCCTCGCCGGGGAAGTCTGCAGCGCGGACCCAGCCGAGGGACACCGTGGTGGCCACGTGCGGGTTGGCCTTGTCGGCGGGACGAGCCAGTACCCCGTGGAGGACGGCGAGCAGGTCCGCGACGGTGCCTTCGGTGTCCAGGACGACGGCGGCGAACTCGTCGCCGCCGAGGCGCCCGGTGACACCGTTCGGGCCGACGTAGTGGGCGAGCCGGTCGGCGGTGGCCTTCAAGAGGGCGTCGCCGGCCGCGTGGCCGTGGCGGTCGTTGATCTGCTTGAAGTGGTCGACGTCCGCGAGGACGACCACCGCCCTGTCGTCACGCAGGAGCGCGGCGGCCCGGCGGGTGAAGCCCTCACGGGTCCGCAGCCCGGTCAGCGGGTCGCGGCGGGCGGTGCGGAGCCGACGGCGCAGCCACAGCACGTGGCCGGACCATCCGGCCGCGAGCGGGCCGGTCGCGGCGAGGATCGTGGCGAGGGTGTTCATGCGGCGACCTCCTCGGCCGTCTCGGCGGACTCGTCCGTGTCGCTGCTGTCGTTCTTGTCGACGGAGTGGAGGTCCGGGCGGCTGGCCCGTTCGGCGAGCAACTCGTCACGCAGAACGCGGGAGTTGGCTGCCGAGCAGTGCAGTGCGGTCCGGATCGCCTCGGCGTTGATCCCCGCCAGCGGCCAGTCGGCGGTCAGCTCGCGGGCCTCGGCCAGCAGCTCCGCCGCCGAGCGGGGCGGTTTCGCCCCCTTGGGCTTCTGGCGGGTGGTGCGCTTGCGCGACTTCCGCTCGTCCTGCTCCTTGTCCGGCGGCGGCACAGCGGGCTCCTGCTCCGGCTCCTCCGCAGCCCCGTCGGGGGCAAGCTCCCCGAGCCGCAGGAGGACGCGCTCACGGCGCGGGGTCTTCGACCGCCACCGCCAGCCGTAGGTCTCGCGCAGGTCGGCGCGGGCGAGCTGCCGCTCCTTCTCACGGGAGAGCGCGTCGGCGTAGGAGGTGATCTCCCACAGGGTCATCCGACGCCACAGCGAGAACGTGGACGGGAAGGCAAGCAGCCACCGCGAGGCCCGGATCTTGTCCATCCGGCGGCCGGTCGCGGCCCCGATCCGTACGGCGTAGATATGGGCGCCAATCTCGGAGAACACCACCCACAGCAGCGGCATCGTGCCGTGGGCGAGCTTGGCCCACATCCCGTGCCCGGCGGCCACGTTCAGGCCGCAGGTGATCAGGGTGAGGACCCAGGGCACGAACCGCACCCACGCAAGGGCCATGTCCATCCGGATCAGCAGCAGGTTGGCCACCGTGAACACCGGAATGGCCACGTCGATGCCGACCGGCAGCATCCACGGCTCACCGAATCCCCACCGCAGCGCGGCGGCCGACACGGCGTCGAAGGAGGAGATGAGCCCGAGGGCTCCGACGCCGGCCGCGGCGAGCGCGCCGATACCGGCGAGGCCCATCTCAGGACGCGTCAGCGGCGGCACCGCCGACCGCTCGTTGGTGAGCACGGTCGTCATCGCGCACCGCCGAAGAGCTTCCGGTTCCGAACCGCCCAGCCGATGTGCTGGACGAGGAACCCGAGAACCGCCGCGGCGAACAGCCACGCCTGATGGACCACAACAGCGCCCGCGGCACTGCCCAACGCGATCAGCGAGCCGAGCCAGACGAGAACCAGCTCCAGGCCCCAGGGCACCCGGGCGCTCATGCCGCCGCTCCCTTCCTGGAACGGGAGCGGCGGGCCGTCGGCCGTACCAGCGAGATGACGTTGAACAGCTCCGGCGCGAACGCATCGATCGCCTCGGCGGCGACTCGGCTCACCTCGTCCGGCAGGTTCGGGTTGTCCGCGAGGATGTCCCGCGCCGCGTCCAGACGGGCCGCGCGCTCCTCCTCGCTCTCGCCCTCCACCCCGAGCCACAGTTCCACCGGGGTGCCGAGGGCGAGTTCCACGAAGTCGTTGGCGCTGACGGCCTGATGGCCGCCGATGAATGTACGCATGGCTGATCGCTCCTGAACTTGTCGAAGGGGCGCTGGGTGGCCTCGGTCCGTGGTGAGAGGCAGCCACCCCAGCGCGGCGGGGTCGGAATCTCTCCGGCTCCCCCTGCCTCGCCCGTACGGCACTCCGTGCGGGGCCCGGACGGGCGAGGGAGGCAACCGGCCGCAGCAACCGCTGCGCAGGTGACCTGACGTCCGCGAGTCACCGGCTATCCCGGTGCGTCGAAGCAGCGGATCAGGGGACGCGGCGGGCATGGTCGCCGTGCCGGTCGAGCACGGGCGACGCCCAGAGTCTTCGTCGATGCATGGAGACCCCCTCGGTCGGTTGGATCGGATGAAGCACTGCAAGGGGGACCTGTGTCCCCACCCTCCGGCCGTTGCTCGCGGTCGCCGGGCCACCTCGCCAGTACGGGCCGAAACCCTGTTCCACCTGGCCTTTAGCGGGATTGCAGCGTCCCCGCCCTGTGCTTGCAGACAGCACCTCTCTTCGGACCGAAGCCCGATCAGGTACATGTATTACCTGTTCCTCATCATGGAGAGACGGGTTGGGGTCGTCAAGTCCCTTGGTTTTCAAGGAGTTCGTGAACCCGCCCCGCTCGGTGCCTCAAGCTTGGCCTGATCAGGGCAGACGCTGAACTCCACACATGTACGGCTGCGGGACGACTTGGCTACGGTGAAGTCGTCCCAAGTCGTCCCGCGGGTGGGAGAGTGCGGCATGGCCAACGAACGACTGCGCGGCGCCATCATCGAGAGCGGCATGACGCTCGATCAGGTCGCCGAGCGGCTCGGGGTGTCGGCGAAGACAGTTGAGCGCTGGATAAACGACCCCAAGCGCCAGCCGTACCGCCGATTCAAGTACGCGACGGCCTCGCTCCTTCAGCGCGAGATGTCTTACTTATGGCCTGAGGAGCGGACGTCCGCAGAGGTCACCGAGGCGGGCAACGCCGAGCTGATCAAGCTCTACCCCCACCGCTCGGTCGTGCCGAATCGGCTCTGGACGCAGCTCTACGCCAGCGCTCAGCGGTCCTTCGACGTCTTGGTCTACTCGGGGTTCTGGCTCACCGAGGACGCGGCCTTCCACCAGGTCGTCAAGGAGAAGTCGGCCGCCGGCATCCCGGTCCGGTTCATGCTCGGCGACCCCGACTCAGCTGCGGTGGCAGTGCGCGGAGCCGACGAGGGGATCGGCGGGGCCATGGCAGGCAAGATCCGAAATGCCCTGGTCAACTATGCGCCACTCTTCGGACTCCCCGGCGTGGAGTTCCGCCTCCACTCCACCACGCTCTACAACTCCCTCTATCGCGCGGATGACCAGATGCTCGCGAACGGGCACCTGTACGGCGTCGGCGCGTACATGGCGCCGGTGTTGCACATCCAGCGGGTGGCCGGCGGCGAGCTCTTCGACGCTTACGCCGAGAGCATCGAACGGGTCTGGGAGAGCGCCCGCCCCATCACCTCGCCCACTGGCCTGGGAGGCTCGGACTCATGAGCCGTATCGACTACTTCCGCGACCCCGCCGCTCCAAAGGCCAACTCGGTGGTGCCGTCCGTGACGGTCGTCGTACGCGACGGCGAGGGACGGCTCCTCCTCATCCACAAGACCGACAACGACCTGTGGGCTCTTCCGGGCGGGGGCCACGACATCGGCGAGCGAATCGGCGACACCGCGGTCCGCGAGGTCCGGGAGGAGACAGGAATCGAGGTGGAGGTGAACAACATCGTCGGCCTCTACACGGACCCGGACCATGTCTTGGCGTACGACGACGGAGAGGTCCGGCAGCAGTTCTCCATCTGCTTCCGGGCTCACCCGGTCGGCGGTTCCCTGCGCACGAGCAGCGAATCGAAGGAGGTCCGCTGGGTGAACCCAGCGGACCTCGATGATCTGGACATCCACCCGTCCATGAGGCTGCGCATCCGGCACGGCCTGGACGAGTCACGACGGGAGCCCTACCTCGGCTGAGCGCCGGCCGCGGCAGCGGCCATACGGCACTCCACCCGCTCGTTGGCGGCGTAGATCTCGGGCGCCGCGCGCTGAATGAACCGTCCCACGATCGTGTCCGGCCCGTACCGCTGCACGATCTCATCCAGCCGGGCGACCGGGGTGGTGTGCCCGCCGTCAGGCGTCGTCGTCATGTCGGAGACGATCAGCGCGTCCACAAGCTCGGGCCGCTCAAGCTCGAACTCCGTCTCAAGCTCATGCCGAAGCCCTCGTTCCTCGGCCTCCAGGAGTGCACAGGAGTGATGCGCCACGAGCCGCACCACCCGCTCGTCGGCACCCTCTTGCTCTCGAAGGAACCGAGCACCGTCGAGTGGGTGGAAGCCGGTGGTCGCGATGGCCGGCGAATACCCGACGTCGTGCAGAACGGCCGCGGCCTCCAGCAGCTCGGCGTCACCACCGAGGATCGGGCTCAGGGACCGAGCCCGTTTGGCAACGCCGAGAGAGTGCGCCCAACGACGCGGCAGCGGCTCGGACAACATCGATTCGGAGAGCGAGTACGCCCACTCAGTAAGCCCCATAGACGCCAGGCTACGGGTGGCTCGGCGAAGTCGGGAGGGCTTGCACGATGCGCCCCTTGCCGTGGATGGCGAGAAGAAGACCAGCACCCTCCATCTGCGCCAGCGCACGTCGGACAGCGGTTCGGGAGGCAGCAAAGCGCTCACAGAGTTGCGACTCGGACGGAAACCGATCACCCACGGAGAGGGAATCGTCACCGATGACCTCGGCGAGGCGTTCAGCAAGGGGGCGAACAGGAGCCGACGACACTCGCCATCCCGCCCCAGGAACCGAGCTGATCAATCTGTCAGACTCAAGCCTCTTCAGCGCCCTTCGCACGGTATTCCGCGAAACTCCGTATTTATCCGCAAGGGATGCCTCAGAAGGCAAGGAGCCATCCTCGTAAGCCCCCTGCGCAATCTCCTGCCGCAATCCATCGGCAATGAGCAGATAGGTCCCGCGTGGGCTCGGCTCCGACACGGCGCCTCCTTCCTAAGGTCTCGGGTACTGCCAGAATCGCACGTGGCCGCAGTCCAGGTGGGCACTGCGCTCTCAGGCGGCAGAGGACGGGGACAGGGCAGCAGGCCGCCACGACCCATTGGGTGAGAACCGTTGAAGACACCTCCACTTCCAGCACCTTCAGCTCCGGCTTCCGCTCACTCGAACAGGGACCCAGGCGTCAGGTCTACTGCGGTACGATCTTCGACACTCAACTTCGGTTGAGCTCGCACCTCTTCCAGTCATGAGACTCGCTGAGGGGCGGTCCACTGCACCCTCCCTTCGGGAGGCCGAGTGAAAGAAGAGCAGTGCCACAGACCGGGTACATCTACGTCCCTGCTCCCTCCAGGGAGAACCTTGAGATCGGGCTCAACGCAGGCCTGTGGGGTTGGCGCAGCAGCGCACTCGACCGAGCCGGCGCCAGGCATGTCATCCAAGGCCTCGTCGAGGGCGACTTCCTAGTGCTTGGACACCGGGGCCCCAACAGCAGGGTGGCTCCCGGCGGATGGGCCAACGCCACGCTCCAGCGCGTGATCGTCACGCAGATCACCCGACCGTTGTTCGAGGCGACGGACCAAGTATGGGCGGACGACACATACCCCGAGCGCATTGGAATCGATGTCCTCAGCGAGGAGGACAACGTCACCGGTCTGAGTCTCGGTGCCGACGCCATGGAGGCCCTGCGCCTCTCCGCGAACAAGCAGGGCGCCGCCGTCGTCTTTCAGGGCTCTGGGACGATCGCTAACCTCGCCGCCGAGCTCCCCTCAATGGGAGACGGGTCGGAGCTCGGCGATGTGACCCATGACGGGGACACGAACGCGGTGGCTCAGGTACTTGTGCGGCGTGAGCAACAGAAGATCCGCAAAGCCCTCATCGGAGCTCGCTCGACCGCCAGATGCTCCTTCTGCGGCCGCACACTTCCCAGTCGTCTCATCCGCGCGGCACATATCAAGCGTCGTAGCGAGGCCAGCCGGCAGGAACGTCTCAACCTGAACAACATCCTGCCCGCCTGCCTGATGGGCTGCGACGAGCTGTTCGAGCACGGTTACATCTACGTGACCGTCGAAGGCACCCTTGCGGCAAGTCCTAGCAGCTCAGCAACAAGTGACCTCCAGCAGATAGCTGACGTTCTCGTCGGCCGGACAGTCGCTGATTTCGGTGCGCATCGAGCGGAGTTCTTCCGCTGGCACCGAGAACAGACCGCCGGCATCAGCGCATAACGGTCGCTCGCCTGAGCAGCACGTCCCAGCACCCTGGATCGACGTAGCCACCGAACCTTGAGTCCGGTGTAACGTCATTAGGCCGAACGAGTAACGGGTGTTGACCGGACGGTAACCATGACTTGCAGAACGCCTATCCGTCGATGACGGCAAGGCAGGACCGAAGGAGTCCACGCTCCAGTGGTGCCTCCCAAACCGACCTTCACCCAGCTCACGCCGGTGAGTGCCGACGGGCAGCACGTCACGCCGCTGCCCCTTTCCCACTACGGCCAGCTCCCCAAGCTGCACGTCTACATCGACGAGACCGGTGATCGCGGATTCAGTGCCGCGAGCCGGGCCCAGTCGCCCTTCTTCGCCATGACCGCCCTGATCGTCCCGCAGGAGGACGAGTGGAACGTCAAGATCACTGCTGGGGGTCTCAGGGCGTACGTGCACGGAGCTCAACCGCAACAGATCCTCAAACCCATTCACTGGGTTGAGCACTTCAAGCCCAAGCGACCCGAGCGCCGGGAGCACGCGGCACGAACCCTCGCGATGATGCCGAGCGCGAAGGTTGTCCATGTCATCGCCCATAAGGACACCGTCAACAGCGACGACGGCATGCGACAGGACAAGGGCGTCTTCTACAACTACACAGCGCGACTTCTGCTGGAGCGAGTGGCCTACGCCGCGAAGCACTGGCCTGGCGGCCCGCGGCTCGCCATCGTCCGTCTCGGCCTGGTCAAGCACATGGACCACGCAGCCGCCGAAGCGGCCCTGAACGCCATGCGGCAGGACAGTAGCTCATCGATGTGGGGGGTTCCCTGGCAACACATCTCGTGGCCACCCACATGGGAAGGGACTCAGCGCGACGGAATCCAGCTCGCCGACATTCATGCCGGCCTCCTCAACGCTGCACTCAGCGGGGACCCCACAGACTCTCGGTGCGCCCAGAACCTGCTGCTCTGCGGCCACCAGCTTCGCCGAAGCCCTATGGGCAAGCTCCTGGGCTACGGCGTGAAGGTCATCGGAAACGCCGAGTTCGTGACGAATCGTTGCTGGTGGGGCGACTGGAAGGGGCGGTAAACGCAAAGAACCCCAAGGGGACTCCCGGGGGCTACAACCACCTCTAAGGGTGGAGGGATCCAGTTCCCTGGTTCAAGCCTTGCTCCCGGCAGCCCCTGAGGGGCTCTTGCGATGACACTTAAGAGTAACTGAGATGCACGCTGGCATCCAGTGGCAGGCGTACAATGCTCGACCTTTTCACCCAAGAGATCTAACGCCAGGTTGCACTCGTTGACGCACTGACTGACATGCCATCTGATCGCTGAACGTACCTGACCAGCGATGATGCAAGATCTCCCACCATGCCGAGGACACCGCTGCGACTAGGAAGGTCTCACCACAGCGCTGGCACGCTTGTGACCTACCCCTCTGGAGTCATAGGCAACGGACCTGGCATCAATCACGGAGGAGACTGCATGCTCCCCAGCTCCTCAACAGTAGGCCAGGGTGGGAGCTCACCCCGGCTGGGCTCGGCCGCGTGCAAGGCACGAACTCCTCGCACTCGGGCAACAGCCTCCTGGAGGGCCTCGCCGGGGCTGAGGATCCGAAAACCAGCGAACTCCGCGGCAACACTGTCGCTCTTCTTACGCATCTGCCTGTCGTTCGTGACGAAGGCATGGCCGCCGTAACGGATCGCAGTGTGTACGTGCATGACGTCACGCGTGTGGTTCTTCCGGGCAGCCTGTCGATCCACCCCCGGCTTCAGCAGGGACCACAGGAGGTCCATGCTCGACACGTCCTGAGAGCTACCCAGTACTGCAGAGTCGAGCCGAGAGTGGTCGAGGACGAACACTCCAAAAGATTCCGGGTAGACCGCGCTTGCCTCCGTGAGAGAGGCGTGCAGCGCCGGGTCCTTGGCATCGCCAAGTTCTGTGTCCATGACGTCAGCACGAACCAGGCTGATCCAGCCTTCCTGCCACAGTCGCTTCAACGCAGCGACGTCATCGTCGACCGCGTCCAGAATGTGTGTGTCGATGTAGAGAACCAGCGCCGCAAGATTGTGCACCCCACCTGCCACCATGCCGGCGACGCTACGCCTCCCCCTAGACCTGCACCACCAGCTTGTGCAATCTGCCGCGGCGGCCCTGCATCGGCTCGTCTCCGAGTGAGCAGCGAGTGACATCGAGCGCCAGTCGGCTATGCGCTCACAAAAGCGCAGCTCAGGGACACTGAGGGCCAACGACTAGCCATGCCCTCCGGAGCCGTGTGCGCAGGTTCGAATCCTGCCGGGGGCACTTCGCAAGAAGTGCCAGACAGACCCCGTGATCAGCGGAAACGCTGAGAGCGGGGTTTTGTTGTATGTGTCCGCGGCCTGGGCCGTCAGGCATCGAGGCAGTTCAGGTCCGGGGCTCGGGACGACGAACGAGGGGGAAACAGCGGATGGCTTCGGAAGCTGGGGAGACCTCGACGGAGCCGGGCCGGCCGGTGTGGGTGCTGAAGCCGCTGGAGAGCGTCGGCCCGCTGCACTTCGGCATGTCCCCCGACGAGGTCCGGGCTGCGCTCCCGGAAGCCTTCGAACTCAAGCGTTACTCCGCCGACCCCTTCGCCCCGGACATCTACGGCCTCCAACTCCCTGGAGGGACTGGAACTGACCGGCCGCGCTCCGGCCGTACTCGAAGACACGGTCTTCGACCTCTATTCGTCGCCCGTTCGCAGAGTGTCGTACGGGCCGAGGGGTAACCCCGGAATCGGCGACATCGGCATGGCCCTGCGCGTTCAGGACACCGCTGGCGGGGTGCTGACCCGGCCGGTGCTGGTGGGCCGCGAGTGGGCCGACCGCTGCACCGACGACTGGGAGGGTTCCGTACCGGAGTGCGAGTGGCTGGGCCGTCAGTGGCGCGCCTTCGAGGGCTCGGATGTCTGGCCCCGGCCTGGATACGCGACGAACTGGCCGCTGGGGTGGACTCCCCCGTTCCCAGCGTCGTACTGCGGCTGAACAACCAGAGGTCCCCGGACAGGTCCAGAGGTCATGGGATCTGGGGTGCCAGGCGAAGCTCACTCGTACTCGCGCAGCAGCTCCTCGATGCGTCGGTTCAGTTCACCACCTACTGGCGGCCGTCGAGACACTTCGCGTACCG
The DNA here is from genome assembly GCF_053616475.1 of Streptomyces sp. NPDC055815. Taxonomy (NCBI): domain Bacteria; kingdom Bacillati; phylum Actinomycetota; class Actinomycetes; order Kitasatosporales; family Streptomycetaceae; genus Streptomyces; species Streptomyces sp. NPDC055815. The sequence goes on from NZ_JBSHDU010000061.1 coordinate 19,192, forward strand.
GGTCAGCAGAACTTCCCCGCCCGCGTGGAGCCAGGTGGAGAGCGCGGAGTGCCGGAGGTCGTACGGCCGGCAGGCGAGCGGCGAGGCGACGACGGCCGACGGAAGCGCAAGCTGCCGGGCTTCCTGCCAGGCTTGGTAGTAGGTGGAGGAGGACACCACTCCCCCCGGTTCTCACTGAAGAACAACCGCCCGTCGGCTGCGGTGCCGAGGGTCCGCCGCCTCTTCAAGGTCCCCGACTCCTCAAGGGACAAGACAGCTCAGCAGTGATCTCCCCGCAGGACTGGGCCGCCACCCAACGCCTATGGGACTACCACCAGATGGGCCAGACGCCCCGGCCATGCTCGGTGGCAATCGGACTCGGCAGCCGCGACCTGGGTGTGGCCGACACCGCAGTCGACCTAGCTGTGGCCGGATGTCGAGATCGTCAGCGCTTCAAGCCCGATGACGCTCCGGGGCTAAGTCGACTCCATCGGAGACGCCCGCTTTGGCATCGACATGCTCGTAGGAGCCCTACAGCGCCTCCTCGTCTGCCCGGAGCAGGGTTTCATGATCAGCCAGAAGGTGCCCGCCGAAGTGATCACCTCACACGAACGCCTCTGCCGAGACGAATGCACGAGCCGCCTGCTGCGAGACACTGACGGCAGGGCCCTCAAGCCCACCCTTTGAGGGGCATCCTGCTAGCGGAGAGTTCCGCCAGGTAGCCATGGACTCCTCATCGACGCACCATGGCACACTCCTCCTCTGATCACGAGGGTGTATGACCCTGTGACCTGGGAGGGGACCACTGTGGGCAGGATGAGACGGGCCGTCGTCGCGCTAGCTGTCATCGCGCTTGGAGCCACGGGCTGCGGCAAGAGCAACACCGGCGCCGAGGCGACCACAGCTCCTGCATCAGCGTCGCCACGACCCAAGGGCAATGGCCCGCTCCCGAAAGAGGTCGTACGCACCGATCTCGAAGACTCGGCCGCGGACGCGGGTGTTCCGGCGAATGATCATGAGTATGCGCGTCCGTTCGAGGAGGCTCCGGCCGGCTCCCCGCCATCGTGCTCCGTCGCTTTCAGGGGCATCGGCGACAAGAAAGCCCCGCTTGATTTCGCACGTTTCAAGGCCATGGTGGGCGAGCTGCGTGAACGCGACTGGCAGCAGTCTGGAGGGCTGAGGGAGCGCGAGAGCCTGGACGGCGTGATCAGCGATGCCCACGCGACTCTCGGGCAGCGCGGCTGGTCGGTGACCGCGCAGTATGGGCTCGCCGAGGACGGGGAGACGAGCGCGATCACTCTGACGGCCTACGACCTGGCGTGCATGAAGCGGACTGGCGCCGGCTGACCGATCCCGGCCGCCGTCCGCACGCCTGCCAGCTCGGGTTGATGGGCGACGAACCCACGATGAGCCGAGGCGGTACGCGAGTGCGGCTCAAGACGATGCCGCCGGCGAGGGCGCTCAGGCTCCGGGATGGAGCTGGGGTGGGCGGCGGCGTGACGGCCTCGCCGAGTCGCGTTCCAAGGTGGCGTAACCGAGGCCAGCCAGGGGGCCAGACGATCGGCCAGTCCGCTAAAACCTCATCAACGACTACGACTCGGGTTCATCGAGTTTCGGATGTCACTGGCCATCTCCTCAGCGTGTCCCCTGCCCCTGGGTGGGTTTCAGTTTCCTTTCGGAAAAGGTCAGCCATTCTCTGCCTGTTCTCCGCAATCTCGTCTGCAATTCGATCGACGTCAGATATGGTGAATTCACGCTCCTGCTGCCCCTTACGCTGCCTACTGCGAATGCACCAAAATTTCTGTTCGCCTGTCGAGTCCTCTCCCCAGGGGCGCTCAAGGTAGTCATCCCCCTCGCTCCTGCCGAGTGTCAGCTGCTCACGCCAGGTTCCGTGGGTTACGGCGTTGCGCATGACTCGCAACTTTCCCAGTTCGACCAGAATCCTGCGAAATTCGATGTGATCTTCACGAGACCATGTGCTGTAGTAGCCATCCACCTGCGACAGCATGGCTTTGAAGGTGTCGCTGAGCCACTCGCTCGTTTGACCCTCGAAAAGTAGCCATACGTCATTTTCGCTCGCCGATAGGAGGTCACAGATCATCTCGCGCAGCATTTCATCAAGTTGCGCGCTCTCGACCGCGACCCGACCTATCGCTCTGAAGAGTTCTGAATTAGAGGTGAATGTTGCCAAGGTGTCCGGCCCCTCTGGTGAAGTCGGATACCAGAATGGCATCACACACCTTGCCGCGCAGCGCTTTTCCGTCATTCCAAACCGGCTCCTGATGGCCTGGGTTGGCATCGGTCGGCGAAGGCCGTGCCACATCGGTGCCACATCGAGCGGGGAGCTACGGGGAACGAGGGGCGTAGTCCGGCTCTGGGGTGTCGATCAGCTCCCGCAGCATCTGTGCAGGTCAGGCATGCCCCAGCCCTCCCGATCTCCTAGAGCGGTGGCTTCCTTGCAACTAGCGGCAGGGGCCAGCTCGTGCAGGCCACCAGCGCGCTGCCGTCCTCGGTGAGGAAGAGCAGGGTGAATCGTGTCCGATTGTCAGGATCGATCAGTACGGTGCGCACGGGCCGGTCGTACTCTCTGATGAGCTGCACTGCTCGTTCCAGCCCGCGGGGTTCGAATCCGCGCATCCGCATACGCTGAAGTCGGCGACTGAAGACTCCGGCATGCGCACCAGTGGGTTGTACCCGCTCTTCCACCGAGTAGGGGGCGCCGCGGCGTAGGGCGGCCAGCGCTATCGCGGACGCCTCGTCATCGCCGACCAACAGCGATTCCAGAACATGCCGTTCCATGGTCACCCCTGTTTGGCTCATGCGGTAACAGCAGCCAGGTACCGCAACCCTAGTAACCGCCCCCGCACGGTAGCGTCCCCACGGGAACACCCAGCGGCCGATATGACCTCCGCGGCCGATCCCGCTAGAGCTACGGATCAGAAGCCCGCTGCGGAGCCGAGATGTCGATACCGGCTCCGCTGTCTGCTGTCTTCGGCCCAGGTCTCAGGCGACTTGAGCGTCGCGGGGCGATCAGTCGGCCGTCACTCCCCAGTAGCCGATCTGCGTCGGCTCGTTGTCGCGGTACAGGATCGTGCAGTTGCCCTGGGCCCGGTCGGGGAAGGGGAGGTGGCCCGAGGTCAGGGCCTCGTCCCATTCTTCGTACGTCGGGCGGCCGGTGGGGGACCAGGCGTGGATCTCCGCGGCGGTCAGGGGGCGCATGAACGGGCCGTCGTCCGTGTCCGTGGCGTCGATCATGCAGGGGAAGTCAAGCACCGAGGCCGTGCCGCCGGTGAAGACGTACTCGTGCCAGGCCTCGTCCCGCCACAGCTCCTCGATCGACCGTCCCCCGAAGCCGTGGTCGTCCCGCGCGAGCTCCTCCGCTCGGGCCTGTCGGAACGCTGCCTCCATGTCGGGCCGGTACGGGCCCGTCTGCGTCCATGCGTTGCCGCCCATGTCTGTCCCCTCCGCTGTGGGTTGTGCCGGTGAGGGTGCAGCGTAGGGCGGGGTACTGACAGGGAAGGAAGGGGGAAGACCCCGCCCCCTGTGCGCATCGCTGGGGGCGGGGTCTTTCTTCTGGGCCTGGGTTACTTGACGTTGATCGCCGTCCACGCGGCCGCGACCGCGTTGTACTGCGTGCTGCCCGTGCCGTACAGGTCCGCGGCGGCCGAGAGGGTGGCCGTGCGGGCGCCGGAGTAGCCCGTGGTGGAGGTCATGTAGGTGGAGAGGGCCTTGTACCAGATCTTGTACGCGGCCTGGCGGCCGATGCCCGTGACGGTGGAGCCGTCGTAGGTCGGCGAGTTGTAGGTGACGCCGTTGATCGTCTTCGAGCCGCTGCCCTCGGAGAGCAGGTAGAAGAAGTGGTTCGCCGGGCCCGAGGAGTAGTGGACGTTCAGGCGGCCGACCGACTTCGACCAGTAGTCGGCGGACTTGCCGTCCTTGCTGGGCTTGTCCATGTAACGGAGCGGCGTGCCGTTGCCGTTGATGTCGATCTTCTCGCCGATGAGGTAGTCGCCCGCGTCGGCGGAGTTGCCCGCGTACCACTCGACCGAGGTGCCGAGGATGTCGGAGGTCGCCTCGTTCAGGCCGCCCGACTCGCCGCTGTAGCGGAGGTTGGCGGTGGAGGAGGTCAGGCCGTGGGACATCTCGTGGCCGGCCACGTCGAGGGACGTCAGCGGGTGGGTGTTGTTGATGCCGTCGCCGTACGTCATGCAGAAGCAGGAGTCGTCCCAGAAGGCGTTCACGTAGGCGCTGCCGTAGTGGACGCGGGAGTACGCGCCGACACCGTCGCCGCGGATGCCGAGGCGGCCGAGCTCGTTCTTGTAGAAGTCCCAGGTGACAGCGGCGCCGTAGTGGGCGTCCGCGGCCGCCGTCTCGCGGTTGCTCGCGAGGCCGTTGCCCCAGGTGTCGGTGGAGTTGGTGAAGAGGGTGCCCTGGCCGGACGTGCCGCCGTTCAGGTCGTACGTCTTGTGGCCGCCGCGCGTGGCGTCGGTGAGGGTGTACGAGCCCGAGGTGCCGAGGGTGACCTGGCCGGCGTACATGGTGTTGCCCACGCCGGTCTCGATCGTCTCGACGGAGAAGAGCTCCTTGCCGGTGGTGGCGTCGGTGATGACCTGGCGGCGGCTCGGGGTGCCGTCCTGCTGCACGCCGGTGACGGTCGTCTCCCAGGCGAGGACGGGCTTGCCGCTGGCCGCCCAGATCACCTTGCGGGCCGAGGAGACGGCCTCGTCCGCGTTGGCGGCGGAGGCGAGGGCCGCCTTGCCGGCGGCGGCGCGCTCGACGGCCGGCGTCGTGCTCGCCACGGATATCCGGGCCTGGGTCGCCTTGGTGGTGGAGCGGGCGCCCGACTTCTTCTGGTGGACGACCAGGTCGCCGCCGATGACCGGAAGGCCCTCGTAGGTGCGCTCGTAGCGCGTGTGGACGGTGCCGTCCGCGTCCTTGACGACGTCCCGGACGACCAGCTTCTCCTTGGCCTGCAGGCCGATGGCCTCGGCGGTCGCCGCGGCCGCGCCCTGGGCCTCGTGGATGGCGGCGGCGCGCTGGGTGCCGGACAGCTGGACCGCCGTGGCACCGGCCTCGCGCTGGGCGTCGGCGTTGGCGGATCCGGTCTGGACGCCGACGACGACCATGGCGGCCGAGGCGATGAGGGCGGCGGCGCGGACGGTGGTGCGGCGGTGCGAGGACTGCTGGCGGGTCACGCGGGCTCCTTCGCTGAAAAGCGTGGGGATTGTGGGGGTGGGTGGTGCGGGTGTGAGCGTGCCAGCGAAGTCGCCCGTTTGACAGGTCTGCAACAAGGATTTGACCATGTGTTGTCCGAAGGACAGATAACTCTGTTCGCTATTCGGGTAGTTCGGGTCGGGTTACGACCCCCTCTGCCCGGTTTCGGGCAACACGAAGCCCCCTGAGCGATCACTCGGGGGGCTTGTCTGTTTTATGCGATGTGGCGGCGTTTTGCGGGAGTTGGGGTTACGCCGTGCGCTTGCGCGGGCTCGCCTTCTTCGCCGGGGTCTTCTTCGCCGGCGTCTTCTTGGCCGTCGTCGCCTTCTTGGCCGCCGCCGTTGTCTTCTTCGCCGCCGTCTCCTTCGCCGCCGTCTCCTTCGCCGGCGCCTTCTTCGCCGCGGCCTTCTTCGCCGCACCCCTCGGCTTGAGCTCCGTCACCACCGCGTCCTCCCCGCGCGCCTCCCTCGCCGCCCGGACGCTGCTCTCCAGGGCCGCCATCAGGTCGATGACCCGGCCGCCGCCCGCCTCCTCCCCCGGCGCCGGGGGTGCGACGCCCTCGCCGCCCGCCGCCTTCGCCGCGATCATCTCCTCGACCGCCGTCCGGTAGTCGTCGTGGAGAGAGGTGATGTCGACCTCGCCCAGCGTCGCCATCAGGGCGTCCGCCAGGTCCAGTTCGGCCTCACGGACCGTGACCGGGGTCTCGGGGGCCACGCCCTCGGGGGCGCGGATCTCGTCCGGCCACAGCAGGCCGTGCATGGCGATCACGTCGTCCACCACCCGGAGCATGCCCAGCCGCTCCCGCCCCCGCAGGGCGTACTTCGCGACCGCCACCCTGTCGCTGCGCTTGAGCGCCTCCCGGAGCAGGGTGTACGGCTTGGCCGCCGGCACGCCGTTCGCCGAGAGGTAGTACGCGGCGTCCATCTGGAGCGGATCGATCTCACCGGCCGGCACGAAGGCGACGATCTCGATCGTCTTCGCGGTGGGCAGCGGCAGCGCGGCCAGATCCTCGTCGGTGACCGGGATCATGGTCCCGTCGGCGTCCTCGTACGCCTTGCCGATCTCCGCCTGGGGCACCTCCTCCCCGTCGAGCTCGCACACCTTCTTGTAGCGGACCCGGCCGCCGTCCTCGGTGTGGATCTGGCGGAAGGAGACGGACCGGCTCTCGGTGGCGTTCACCAGCTTGATCGGGATGCTGACGAGCCCGAAGGATATGGCGCCGTTCCAGATGGATCGCACGATTCTTCCCTTTCGGGCCGAGGAGTCCGGAAACGTGGGATTCTCATCGTATGACGCCGATCACAGAGGTGGAGGGGCGGCGCCTGGCGCTCAGCAACCTGGACAAGGTCCTCCACCCGCTCACCGGCACCACCAAGGGCGAGCTCCTCCACTACTACGCGACCGTCGGGCCCGTGATCCTGCCCCATCTGCGCGACCGCCCGGTGTCCTTCCTGCGCTACCCCGACGGTCCGGACGGGCAGCTCTTCTTCACCAAGAATCCGCCGCCCGGCACACCCTCCTGGGTGAGGACCACCCCCGTGCCCCGCTCCGAGGACCCCCGCGCCCGGCAGGTCGTGATCGAGGACCTGGCCTCCCTCATGTGGGCCGCGAACCTCGTCGTCGAGTTCCACACGCCCCAGTGGCGGGCCTCCTCCCCCGCCGTCGCCGACCGGCTCGTGTTCGACCTCGACCCCGGGCCGCCCGCCGGCGTCGCCGCCTGCTGCCGGGTCGCCCTGCACCTGCGCGAGCGGCTCGCCGCCGACGGCCTGGAGGCCTTCGCCAAGACCTCCGGCTCCAAGGGGCTGCATCTGCTCGTCCCCGTCGAGCCCACGCCGTCCCCGGACGTCTCGGCCTACGCGAAGCGGCTCGCCGTCGAAGCGGAGGCGGAGCTGCCGGGGCTCGTCACACACCGGATGGCGAAGGCCCTGCGGCCCGGGAAGGTCTTCGTCGACCACAGCCAGAACGCCGCCGCCAAGACCACCGCCACCCCCTACACCCTGCGGGCCCGCCCCCGGCCCGCCGTCTCGGCGCCCGTCACCTGGGAGGAGGTCGAGGGCTGCGCCGCCCCCGCCGGGGACCCCGCGGAGCTCGCCCTCCTCATGGGCGACATCGCGCCACGTCTGGAGCGGTACGGGGACCTCATGGCCCCCCTCTTCGCACCCGAGCGCGCGGGAGCCGTGCCGTGAGCGGGGCCCGGCGGCGCGCGGGACGTGCCGCGAGTAGCCCGCCGCAGCGCGCACGAAGCGCCCCGAGCGGGCCCCCGCCGCGCGCCGGAGGCCTGCCGTGAGCCCCGCCCCCGCGGCCGGAGCCGTCGTGCTGCCGCCGCCCGTCGACGTCATGCGGCCCCGGGCCGCCGACGAGATCCCCGCACAGGCGGAGCCGCCCCGGGAGCTCCAGTACTCCCTCAAGCTCGACGGGTTCCGCGCGCTCGCCTTCGTCCTCGACGGCGGGAAGGTCGTCCTGCAGTCCCGCTCCCGCCGGGACCTCGCGCCGGAGTTCCCCGACATCGCCGCGCACCTGCGGGAGCAGCTGCCGCCGGGGATCGTCCTGGACGGCGAGCTGTGCGCGTACCGGGACGGCCGGCTGAGCTTCACCGACCTGCTCCGTACGCACGCCGACCGGGTCCGGTCCGGGGTGCCCGTCTCGTACGTCGCCTTCGACCTGCTCGCCGTCCCCGGCCGCGACGTGCGGGCGCTGCCGCTCCGCGACCGGTGGGAGCTGCTCGGCGCGGCCCTGCGGGAGGCCGAGCCGCCGCTCCAGCGGGTCCTGGCGACCTCGGACGAGGAGACCGCGCGGGGCTGGTTCCGTGACCTGCGGGAGGCGGGCGTCGAGGGGGTCGTCGCGAAGCGGCTCGGCTCGGTCTACCGGGCGGGCTCCACCTGGGAGTGGCGCAAGATCCGGCACGCCGACACGAGCGACGCCCTGCTGATCGGCCTCGTCGGGCCGCCGGACCGGCCCCGGGCCCTGGTCGTACGGCTCGCCGACGGCCGCACCCTGACCACCTCGCCCCGGCTGACCCCCGCCCAGTCGCGCCAGGTCGGCGAGCTGGCGGGCGAGCGCGCGGGGCCCCTCGTGGAGGACCCGGAGCACGGGCCGGTACGGCGGGTCGACCCGCCGCTCCCGGTCGAGCTGCGCCAGGTCGCGGGGCGGCACGAGACGGCGGCGTTCGTCCGCGTGCGGTCGGAGGGGTAGCGGCCGCGTCCGCCGTACGGGGGGCGGGAGTGAGCTCTCGGCGTGTCACCCGTTCGGACACCGTACGCAACTGCCTTGCTCCGTACCGTACATGGCGCAAAGAGGCCGCAACAGGCGCTCCGGGCGCGGCAGGTGTCGCCGGTTCGGCCTTGTTGTCCGTCCTGTGGTGCACACTTGCTGCCTGGCACAGCGCTCACGGGGAAGGCGGCCTGGCAATGCTGACGGGGATCGAGGAGGTCGACTGGGCCTCGCTGGGGCACGCGTACGGCCCCGCGGACGACGTGCCGGAGCTGCTCCGCGGACTCGCCTCCGCCGATCCCGCCGAGCGGGAGACCGCGCTCGACGGCATGTACGGCGCGGTCCACCACCAGGGCGACGTCTACGACTCCACGCTGGCCTGCATCCCCTTCCTGCTCGAACTCGTCGCCGACCCCGGCGTCCAGGACCGGGGCTGCATCGTCGAGCTGCTCACCAGCATCGGCGGGATCGAGCTCGATGACGACGACGAGGAACTGGACGCATTCGGCTCCGACGACGAGGAGTTCATCCCCGCCGCCAACTACGCGATGGCCGCGGCCGCCATCGCCGCCGGTGCCGACGTCTTCCTCGGGCTCGTCTCCGATCCCGACCCCGAGGTGCGGCTCGCCGCCCCGTGCGCGCTCGCCTCGCTGCACCCCGAGCCCGCCCGGGTGCTGAACCTGCTGCGGGAGCGGCTCACCGTCGAGCGGGACACCGAGGTGCGGCTCGCCCTGGTGGCCGCAGTCGGGCGGATCGCCCTGCGGCACGCCTCGCTGCGCACCGAGACGGTCGACTGGCTCGGCTGGCTCGCCCGCGCCGCCCACGACCCCGGGCTGCGGCTCGCGGCGCTCGCCCAGCGGGCGCGCTGCGCGCCCGCCGACATCCCGGACGACGTGGTGCCGTGGGTGACGGGGCTCCTGGAGGAGATCAGGACCTCGGCGCAGCGGCAGGCCTCCCCCGGCACGGAGCGGGCCGCGACGCCGACGCTGATCGGGCAGGTCCGCGAGCTCCTGGAGGAGCACGCCGCCGGCCGGCCCGCGCCGTGGACCGAGGAGCTGCTGCGGACCCTGCACGCCGCGCTCGACGACCGGGTCGACGACCGGATCGCGCTGATCCTCGCGCAGCTGCGCAGCCCGGACTGGGGGCAGCGCTCGGACGCGATCTGGTTGTGCGGCGGTTTGATACGGGTCTGGCGGGGGCGGTACGAGGAGGTCGTCCGGCTCGTCGGCGCGCAGCTCCAGGATCCCGAGCCCCGGCTCCGCGAAGCGGCCACGTCCTTCCTGGAGCGGCTCTTCGAGCTGGGCGCGCCCGCCGCCGACGCGCTGGCGGCCCGCCTCGCCGCGGGGCCGGGCGCCGCCCCCTCGGGTCAGGGCCTCGTCGGGCGGTCCGGGCGGGACGGGGCGCTGCTCGCGCTGGCCCGCGCCGGGGACACGCGCGCGGTGCCGCTGCTCGCGCGGGCCCTGGAGGAGCCGGAGGTGCGGCGCGAGCTGCTGTACGCCATGGACGGGCTCGGACCCTCGGCGGCGATGCTCGCCCCGCTGCTCCGGCGCAGGCTCGCCGAGGTCGAGCTCGACGAGCGGCTGTACGACCGGGCGGCGCCGCTGCTGTACGCCCTGGCGGCCGTGCGGGGCGGCCAGGCCGTGCCGGAGGTGCTGCGGGTGCTGCGCGGGGCGCCGGCGAACCGACGCGACTGGGTGCGGGAGGCCTCCCTGCGGACGCTCGCGGCCTTCGGGCCCGCCGCCGGGGAGGCCGTGCCGGACATGCGGGAGCTCCTGGGCGCCGAGTCGGCCGCGGTGGCCACGGCGGCGGCCCGGGCCCTGTGGGCCGCCGAGGGCGACCGGGGGGACGTGCTCCCGGCCCTGGAGCGGTGGCTGCGGCCGGGCACGCCGGGCGGGGACTGGTGCGCGGCCGCGCAGGTCCTCGGCGAGATCGGCCCCGCGGCGGCCGAGGCGGCCCCCGCGCTCCGGCCGGGTCTGGTCGCGCGGGACCTGTGGGTGCGCGTCCGCAGCGCCGCGGCGCTGTGGCGGGTGTCAGGCGAGTCGGCGGAGTCGCTGCCGGTGCTGCTCGCGGCCTGGGAGGAGAACCGGCACGCGCGCGTGGACATCGCGGAGTGCCTGGCGGAAATGGGCCCCGCCGCCTCGGGGGCGCAGTTGGTGATCCTCACGGAGCTGACCCGCAGACGCCGTCACAACGCCCGGGAGGACGGTTCCGGCTCCCATGACATCCACCTCGACGAGAAGCTGCTGACCCTGTGCCGGGCGGCGCTGGCCCGGATGGAGCGGGGGGTCTTCTAGGTCCGGTCAGAGGCCCCGGTCAGGGTCTTCTAAGGCCGGTCAGCGGCCCCGGTCAGAGCCTTCCAGGGCCGGTCAGGGCCTTCCAGGGCCGGTCAGCGGCCCCGGACGTCCCACATCATCCTCCGAGATCATCCGATGATGAGACAAAAAGGACTTCACTCCGCATAAGGTCTACAGGGAGCCGACCCCCACCGATCGAGGAGCAGAAGCAGCGTGAGACCGCACGGAGTGGGCGTTCTGGGCGCGCTCGCCCTCACGCTCGTCCTCGCGCTCACCGGCTGCGGCGGCCGCGAGGGCGGACTCAAGAGCGCCGGGCCCACGCCCACCGCGGTGGGTCCCGTCCGGCTCTGGCCCGATCTGCCGCCCGCCACGAACCCGCCGATCGACTACGGCGAGTCCGACACCCAGCGCGTCCCCGGCATCGCGGTCGACGACAACGACGTCCACTCCCTCGACCCGGTGGCGGTGGTCCGCGCCGAGGTGCGTGCCCACCCCGACACGTACACCGGCGCGGACGGCCTCTACGAGCAGACCGCCCGCGCGATCGAGGCCTGCGGCACGGCGCCCGCCGCCTGTCCGGTCCTGCGGCCGTACTACCGCGACCTCACCGGGAACGGCCGGGACGAGCTCATCGTCGGGATCCGGATGCCGGACCAACAGGTCGGCGTGCGGGTCTACCTCGCAGAGAACGGCGGCCTGACCCGGATCATGTCCACCGTCGACCAGGTCATCAGCGTGGAGCTGGCGGGCCGGGCCCTGATCCTGCGGGTCGGCTCGGCCGGCATCCCCGGGTACGAGTACCGCACCGCCTGGACCTGGGACGAGCAGCAGCGCAGCATGCTGCCCACCCGGGACGAGATCGTCCGCCTGAAGCCGCCCGGCACGGGCCCCTCGACGGTGCCCGCGCCGCACCTGGTGAGCCCGACGCCGGCACCGACCGACACCCCCGCGCCCGTAGCCCCGGAGGCGACGCCGTGAGGCCCGTACCCCTCCCCGCGGAGGCCGCGCCGTGAGGGCGCCCCGGCTGCCCGCCTGGACCGCGACGCTCACCTGGAAGGCCGCGGTCTTCATCGCCGTGATGTGCTGCGCCCTCGCCGCGCTGCTCGGCGTCCTCGTCCACGCCTCGGTGACCGGCCAGACCGTGAACGACTCCCGGGACAAGGCCCTGACGCGGCTCACCGAGGTCAGCGGGCTCTACGAGGCCGGCGAGCCGCTCCCCCGGTTCGCCGGAGTGGATCCCCCCGGGCTCCCGGCCTCCCTGCGGGCCCTCGCCGTGCGCGGCGAGCGCGGGACGATGGTCGCGGAGTACCAGGGCCGGCCGACGATGTGGGCGGCGGGACCCGCGGACGGCCGCGCCCTGGCCGTACGCCTCGACTACACCCAGAGCGCCGAGACGATCGACGCGCTCGACCGCTCGATCCTCGGCTCCTCCGTCCTGGCGATCGGCGCGACCCTGCTCGTCGGCGCCTTCGCCGTCACCCGGGTCACCCGCCGGCTGCACCTGACGGCCCAGGTGGCCCGCCGGATCAGCGCAGGCGACCTCGACGCGCGCGTGGACGATCCCCGCACGAAGGACCCCTCGCGGCCGCAGGACGAGGTGGCCACGGTCTCGGGGGCGCTCGACACGATGGCCTCCTCGCTCCAGCGGAAGCTGCAGACCGAGCAGCGGTTCACCGCCGATGTTGCGCACGAGCTGCGGACCCCGCTGACGGGCCTCTCGGCCGCGGCCGAGCTGCTGCCGGAGGGGCGGCCCTCGGAGCTCGTACGGGACCGGGTGCGGGCGATGCGCGGGCTCACCGAGGACCTCCTGGAGATCTCGCGGCTCGACGCCCGCACCGAGACCGTGGACCTGGCGGTGCACGAGCTCGGGCCGCTCGCCGAGCGGGTGGTGCGCGCCTCGGGCACCGACACGGAGGTGCGGATCGTCCGGGACGCCACGGTGGAGACGGACCGGCGGCGGGTGGAGCGGGTGCTCGGCAACCTGGTGGCGAACGCGCACAAGCACGGGGCGCCGCCGGTGGTGGTGACCGTGGACGGGCCGGTGGTGTCCGTGCGGGACCACGGGCCGGGCTATCCGGCGTACCTCCTGGAGTCGGGGCCGCAGCGCTTCCGCACCGAGAGCGGCGGCAAGGGGCACGGGCTCGGGCTGACGATCGCGGTGGGGCAGGCGGGGGTGATCGGCGCCGAGCTGGTCTTCGCCGCCGCGCCGGACGGGGGCGCCGAGGCCCGGCTGCGGCTGCCGGAGTACGTACGGCTCGCCCCGCCCGATACGGAGGGGTGACGGCACACCGTCACACAAAAGGGACATAGGGCATACCGCTTGCTACGTTGCGGCCATGACCGCACCACGGAGCCCGGACGCACCCCCGCCCGGCATCCGTGTCCCGAAGCGGCGCGGCGTGGAGCTGTCGCTCCTGATCGGCGCGGTCCTCATCTCCGTCCTCGGCTACGCGGAGGTCGGCCTCGCCCGCAGCGGCGCCGTGCCGCCCGACGCCGCCCGCTACGGGGCCGGGCTCGGGCTGCTCGCGCTCGTCGCCCACCTCGCGGTCCGTTTCCGCGCCCCGTACGCCGATCCGCTGCTGCTGCCGATCGCGGTCCTCCTCAACGGCCTCGGCCTGGTGCTGATCTACCGCCTCGACCTGGAGACACCGAAGGACCAGGCGGCGGCGACCCAGCTGGTCTGGTCGACGCTCGGGGTGGCGCTCTTCATCGTGGTCGTGCTGCTGCTCCGCGACCACCGGGCGCTGCAGGGGTACGCGTACGTGTCGGTGGCCGCCGCGCTCGGCCTGATGATCCTGCCGATCTTCTTCCCTGCGGTGAACGGCGCCAAGATCTGGATCCGGATCGACGGTCTCTCCTTCCAGCCGGGGGAGTTCGCCAAGATCCTGCTCGCGGTCTTCTTCGCCGCGTACCTCGCCGCCAACCGCAACGCGCTCGCGTACACCGGCCGCCGGATCTGGAAGTTCCAGTTCCCCACGGGCCGGGTCCTCGGGCCGATCGTGGCGATCTGGCTGCTGAGCGTCGGCGTACTCGTCCTGGAACGGGACCTCGGCACCTCGCTGCTCTTCTTCGGCCTCTTCGTGATCATGCTGTACGTGGCGACCGGCCGCACCGGCTGGATCGCGGTCGGACTCGTCCTGGCCTCCGCCGGCGCCTTCCTCGTCGGCTCCCTCGAACCCCACGTCCACAGCCGCGTGCAGGACTGGCTCGACCCCTTCGCCTCGATCCGCGCGGGCGAGGGCCCCGGGCAGCTCGCCCAGTCGCTCTTCTCCTTCGCCGCCGGCGGGATGCTCGGCACCGGGCTCGGTCTCGGCCATTCCGTCCTCATCGGCTTCGCCACCAAGTCCGACTTCATCCTGGCGACGGCCGGCGAGGAGCTGGGGCTCGTCGGCCTCACCGCGCTCTTCCTGCTGTACGCGCTGCTCGTCGCCCGCGGCTACCGCGCCGGCCTCTCGCTGCGCGACCCCTTCGGACGGCTGCTCGCGATCGGCCTCGCCTCGATCGTGGCGCTCCAGGTCTTCGTGATCGCGGGCGGGGTGATGGGGCTGATCCCGCTGACCGGCATGGCGATGCCGTTCCTCGCGCAGGGAGGTTCGTCCGTGGTGACCAACTGGGTGATCGTCGCCCTCCTCATCCGGGTCAGCGACTCGGCCCGCGCGCCCCAGCCGGACGGCGCGGAGACCGGGGAGCTCGCGAAGGCGGGGCCGCGGTGATCCGGTACATCCGGAGGGCCGCCGCCCTCTGCCTGATCCTGCTCGTCGCGCTGCTCGTGAACGCCGCGCGCGTGATGGTCATCGAGGCCGAGTCCCTCGACGACAACCCGGCCAACCGGCGCATCGCGATCGACCGCTACGCGAAGCCGCGCGGCGAGATCGTCGTCGACGGGAAGCCGGTGACCGGCTCGCGGGACAGCGGTCAGCAGCTGCGCTGGGAACGGACCTACAAGCAGGGGCCGTTGTACGCGCCGGTGACCGGCTACGCCTCCCAGACGTACGGCACCACGCTCGTCGAGCACGCCGAGGACGACATCCTCTCCGGCACCGACCCGATGCTGGCGCCGCTGCCCCTGTGGAACGACCTCACCCGGGGCCGGCAGCCCGGCGGCGACGTGGTGACCACGATCCGCGCGTCCATGCAGGAGGCGGCCTTCCGGGGGCTCGACGGGAAGCGGGGCGCGGTCGTGGCGGTCGAGCCGTCCAGCGGCCGGATCCTGGCGCTCGTCAGCTCCCCCTCGTACGACCCGGGGGTCCTCTCCGGAACGGGCCGGAAGGTCAAGGACGCCTGGCGGCGCCTGAACACCTCGCCGAACCAGCCGATGCTGAACCGGGCGCTGCGGCAGACCTACCCGCCGGGCTCCACCTTCAAGATCGTGACGGCCGCGGCGGCCCTGGACGCGGGGGTGGTACGGGACGCCGAGGCGCCGACGAACACCCCTGACCCCTTCGTGCTGCCCGGCACCCGGCAGGTCCTGCCGAACGAGGCGACGGGCTGCGGCAACGCCTCCCTCGCGTACGCGATCCAGTGGTCCTGCAACACGGTCATGGCCGGGCTCGGGGTGGAGGTCGGGCTCCCGGGGATGGTCGACGCGGTCGAACGCTTCGGCTTCAACGACACGGGGCTGCGGGTGCCGTCCTGGGTCGCCAAGTCCAACTTCGACCGGAGGATGAGCCCGGACCAGCTGGCCCTGTCGTCCATCGGGCAGTTCGACACGACGGCGACCCCGCTCCAGATGGCGATGGTGGCGGCGGCCGTCGCCAACAACGGGGAGATCGCCCACCCGTACCTCGTCGACCGCACCACGACCTCCGGCGGCACGACCATCGACCGCACGGGCCGCCGCAGCTACCGGCAAGCGATGAACCCCTCGACGGCCATGCAGCTCCAGCGGCTGATGGTGCGAGCCGTGGAGGAGGGCACGGGCACGAACGCGGCGATCCCCGGGGCCCAGGTCGGCGGCAAGACGGGCACCGCCCAACACGGCTTCGGCAACACCGGCACCCCGTACGCCTGGTTCATCGCCTGGGCCCAGGCCGACGACGCGGCCCAGCCGGCGGTCGCGGTGGCAGTCGTCGTCGAGGACGCGGAGGCCTCCCGTACGGACATCAGCGGCGGCGGCAGCGCGGCGCCGATCGCCAAGGCGGTGATGGAGGAGGGGCTGCGGTTGGAGGCGGAGTCGCGGAGGCCGTAGGCGGGATGTTGGATCCGCATGCTGGATCCAACATCCCGGATACGGATCCCGGATCCCGGATCCAACATCGCGGGTACGGATCCTGGATCTCGGATCCAACATCGCGGCTACGGATCCCGGGTCTCGGATCCAATATCCCGGCTGCGGATCCCGGATCCCGGATCCAATACCCCGGCTGCGGATCCCGAGGCTCGGATCCAACATCGCGGCTACGGATCCCGGGGCTCGGATCCAATATCCCGGCTGCGAATCCCGGATCCAATATCCCGCCTACGGATCCGGGATCCGGGATTCTGGACCCCCAGCCCCCGCCGTCAGCCGATCGGCTTGCGGATCTCGGCGCGGATCTTGGCCGTCTTCTCCGCGAGCGCGGCCAGGTCGATGTCCTTCGGGTCTGCCGTGGCGTCACCGGCGCTGACGAGGGCGATGGCGGCGGCGGTGTTCTCGTCGCCCCAGGCGCACATGGGCAGCGTCGTCGTGCTGAGTCCGTCCTTGGACGTGGTGACCTGGCAGCTGACGGTCACGTCGTACCCGGCCGGGGTGAAGTCCCGGGGCTTGACGACGAGCGTGGAGCCCTTGTCCGTGGCGGCCCCCTTGAGGATGGAGGAGCGGGTGGTGCCGGGGTTCTTGATCTGCCCGTACAGCCCGGAGAGCACGAGGACGGAGCCGTCCTTGCCGCTGTACTGCCCGACCGCCGCCTGAGCGTCCTTCACGGTGAAGTCGGGGGTGTCCTCGATCTCCTTGCCCTGGGTGTCGGAGAGGTCGGAGACGAGGGTGAACTCGCCGTCGAGGAGGGTCTGCGAGACGACCAGCCGGTGCGTCGCGTCGGGGAAGGGACCGGTGACGCCGTCGAGCCCGGCCTTGACCCCGTAGCCGATGCCGCCGGCCACGACCAGGGCGCCGAGGACGATGGCGACGATCGCCCCGGCCGACAGCTTCTTCTTCGGCGGTGGCCCCATGGGCGGCTGCCCCCACGCTCCCGCGCCCGGCCCGGGGTACTGCGGCGGGACGCCCGGCGCAGGTCCCTGCGGCGGGTACCCAGGGCCTTGCGGCGGATACCCCTGCGGCGCGCCGAACGGGCCCGGCTGCTGCGGGGGCGGTACGGGCCCGCCGTACGGGTGGTGGGGCGGCTGACTCGGCGGGGGCGGCGGCATGGTCATGACGGGCACGCTACGTCACGCCTACGACACCTCGGCCGCCCCCTCCTCGATCGCGGCCGCCACCTCGGCGACCCGCTCCGCTTCCTCCGCCGCGAAGCGCTCGCGGTCCAGGGCCTCCGCGATCTCCTCGTCCTGGGTCATCAGGAGGTCGAGGTTGGAGTCGCCGAGGTCGAAGACGCCCATGTCCAGGTAGGCCTTCTGGAGGCGTTCGCCCCACAGGCCGATGTCCTTGACGCAGGGGACGATCCGGCTGAAGAGGAGCTTGCGGAAGAGGTGCAGGAACTCGCTCTGCTCGCTGAGTTCCTCCGCCTCCTTCTTCGGGATGCCGAAGTTCTCCAGGACCTCGACCCCGCGCAGCCGGTCGCGCATGAGGTAGCAGCCCTCGATGACGAACTCCTCGCGTTCGCGGAGCTCGGCGTCGGTGAGCTGCTTGTAGTAGTCGCGCAGCGCCATCCGGCCGAAGGCGACGTGCCGGGCCTCGTCCTGCATGACGTACGCGAGGATCTGCTTGGGCAGCGGCTTGTCGGTGGTGTCGCGGATCATGCCGAAGGCGGCGAGGGCGAGGCCTTCGATGAGCACCTGCATGCCGAGGTAGGGCATGTCCCAGCGGGAGTCGCGCAGGGTGTCGTCGAGGAGGCCCTTGAGGTTGTCGTTGATCGGATACAGCATCCCGATCTTCTCGTGCAGGAAGCGGCCGTAGATCTCGGCGTGCCGGGCCTCGTCCATGGTCTGGGTGGCCGAGTAGAACTTGGCGTCCAGGTCGGGGACGGACTCGACGATCCGTGCGGCGCAGATCATGGCGCCCTGCTCGCCGTGGAGGAACTGGCTGAACTGCCAGGAGGAGTAGTGCCGGCGCAGGTCGCCCTTGTCCTTCTCGGTCATCTTCGCCCAGTGGCGGGTGCCGTGGAGGGTGAGGACCTCGTCGGGGGTGCCGAGCGGGTCGTACGGGTCGACCTCGATGTCCCAGTCGATCCGGGTCGCGCCGTCCCACTGCTTGTCCTTGCCCTTCTGGTAGAGGGCGAGGAGGCGTTCGCGGCCGTCGTCGTAGTCCCAGGAGAAGCGGGCGGCGCCGTGGGCGGGGACCTCCCAGACGGGTCCGGCGGGGGCGTGAACATAGAGGTCGTGCGTCGACACTGACGACTCCTTCCGTCCGTTTCCAGCAGGCTCACACGTTGGTAGACGGATCGTCAACAAGTCGGACGCGAGGGATTGTCCGCCCACTGCGGACTCCGGCCCCTGGAGTCCTCGGGGCTGCGGGCCCGAGGGAGCCGCTCCGCGGTTACGCTGCGGTTCATGACGAGCGCCGCCACCCCCGCGTACCGCAGGCTCAGCGTCGAGGAACGGCGCGGGCAGCTCCTGAAGACCGCCCAGGAGCTCTTCGCCCACCGCGCACCCGAGGACGTCTCGCTCGACGACGTGGCCGAGGCGGCGGGCGTCTCGCGTCCCCTCGTCTACCGCTACTTCCCCGGCGGCAAGCAGCAGTTGTACGAGGCGGCCCTGCGCTCCTCCGCCGACGCCCTGAACCGCTGCTTCACCGAGCCTCCGGTCGGACCGCCGACCGAGCGGCTCGGCCGGGTGCTCGACCGCTATCTGGCCTTCGTCGACGAGCACGACGCCGGGTTCAGCGCGCTGCTGCGGGGCGGCAGCGTCGCCGAGACCTCCCGGACCTCGGCGATCGTGGACGAGGTGCGGCGGGCCGCCGCCGAGCAGATCCTCGTCCACCTCGGGGCGGAGCGCCCGGGGCCGCGGCTCGGGCTGCTGGTCCGGACGTGGATCGCCGCCGTCGAGGCCGCCTCGGTCATCTGGCTCGACGAGGAGAAGCAGCCGCCGGCGCGGGAGCTGCGGGAGTGGCTCGTCGACCATCTCGTCGCCCTGCTCGCGGCGAGCGCGGCGCGCGACGAGGAGACGGCGGGGGTCGTGCGGCGACTGCTCGCGCAGGAGACCCCCGAGGGGCCGGTGGCGAGGCTGGCCCGACGGGTGATCCCGGTGGTGGGCGAGGCGGCCCACCTGCTGTGAGGCGGTGCGCCGGGAGAGACTGTGGGGGTGAGAAGCGAGAACACCCCCTTCCGCGGCGGCCCCCTCGACGGCCGGGCCCTGCCGATCCTCGTCGGCCCCACCGGCCACCCTCCGAAGTGGTACGAGATCCCGGTCCCGGCGCACGACGGACACCCGCCGACCCTGCACACGTACCGGCGCGAGCCCTCGGGCTACACGAAGCGGCTCGGGCTCCAGCGCGGCTGGGTGTACGTGTACGCCCCCGAGGGACGGGAGCGGCGGGAGCTGAAGTGGCCGTGGTCCAAGCCGACACAGAAGCCGACACAGAAGCCGACTCAGGAGCCGACGTAGAAGCCGACGCAGAAGCCGACGCCGCAGGAGCCTTCACCGGGGCCGAACGAGTGACACGAAGGGGCGCGCCCCGATTCGTACGGTAATCGGATGAAGTGACCCGTCATCATCCCCGTGGAGGTGATGACGTGTCGCGAAGGCTGCTGCGCACGGTCTGCACGGGGGCGCTCGCCGCGGCGACGGCGCTCACGGGGGTGCTCCCGGCGGCGAGCGCCGCCCCGACCCCGCCCGCCGACCCGCCGGTGGCCGCCGACCCCGGCGACCCCGCCGACCCCCCGGCGGCCACCGACCCCGGCGACCCCACCGGCCCCCCGGCGGCCGCCGACCCCGGCAACCCCGCCGACCCAGGCGAGCCCGCCCTCCCGAAGGCGCCGTCCGCTCCCTCCGCCGAGGACGACGACGCCGCCGCGCTCCCGCCTCCCGGCGGGGACTCCGTCGGCGCGCTGCTCACGCGGCTGCGGACGCTCTATCAGCAGGCCGAGGAGGCGACCGAGCGGTACAACGCCGCCGAGGAGAAGCTGAAGCTCCAGGCCGCCGACACCAAGAAGGTCACCGCCCGGCTCACCGCCGCCCGGACCGCCCTGGCGCAGGGCCGCGCAGCGGCCGGCCGGATCGCCCGGGACCAGTACCAGGGCAGGTCGGTGTTCTCCGCGTACCCCTCGTACCTGCGGCTGCTCTTCGCCGCGGACCCCCAGTCGGCCCTGGACGAGGGGCATCTGATGGACCGCGCGGCCCGCGACCGGGCCACGGCCGTCACCCGGCTGGCGAGTGCCGAGCGGCAGGCGGGCAGTCTCGCGAGCGCCTCCCGCAAGGCCCTGGACCGGCAGCAGGGGCTCGCGGCCGCGCAGCGCAAGCGGCGCGACGAGGTGCGGGCCAAGCTGGCCGAGGTCGAGAAGCTGCTCGCCGCCCTGACGCCGGAGCAGCTGGCCCGGCTGACCGCGCTCGAACAGGTCCAGACGGCCGGTGCGCAGCGCGAGCTGCTCGACTCCGGGGTCCTGGACGGCGCGCGCACCCCGTCCCGGGCGGGCGCGGAGGCGCTGCGCTTCGCGGTGGGGCAGATCGGCAAGCCGTACGAGTGGGGGGCGGAGGGCCCGGAGTCGTACGACTGCTCGGGGCTCACGCAGCAGGCCTGGGCGGCGGCGGGCCGGGAGCTGCCGAGGACCAGCCAGGAGCAGTGGGCGACGCTGCCCCGGGTGCCGCTCGCCGAGCTCCGCCCCGGTGATCTGGTGGCCTACTTCCCGGGCGCGACCCATGTGGCCCTCTATCTGGGCGAGGGCCTGGTGGTGCAGGCGCCGCGCCCGGGCGCGAAGGTGAAGGTCTCGCCGCTCGCGGCGAACCCGCTGATCGGAGCCGTACGGCCGGATCCGGGAGGGAAGGCGCTGGAGGCGTACACGCCGCCCACGCTGCCGGCGGGCGCGAAGGACGGCGCGGACGAGGGGTACGACAAGAGCTGAACCACCGCCCAAGCGCTGAACCCCACCGCAAGCGCCGAACCCCACCCCAAGACCTGAACTCCCGCTTCCCGCATACCTCTTGCTCTTGCACGTAATATGCAACAAGCTTGACGGGTCCTTACCGCTGACCGATGGCCGATGGGCGATGGCCGATGGGCGATCGCCTGTCCCGGACACGGAGCCCTGTCATGCCCAGACTGCTGCCGGACACCCGGCCCCAGCGCGCGCTCGCCGCCTCCAACTTCGTCAACGCCGTCGGCAGCGGGCTCTTCCTGACCGCCGGCGTTCTGTACTTCACCCAGGCCGTACGCCTCCCCGCCGCCACCGTGGGGCTGGGGCTCGGCATCGCCGGGCTGCTCTCGCTCGCCGTCGGCATCGCCGTCGGCCACCTCGCGGACCGGCGCGGGGCGCGCGGGGTCTACGTGACCACCCTGGCGGTGCAGGCGGTCGCCACCGCGGCTTTCGTGCTCGCCGACAGCTTCTGGCCGTTCGTCCTCGCCGTCTCCGCGGCCACCGGCGCCAAGGCGGCCGGTCTCGCCGCCCGGGCGCCGCTCATCCGGCACCACGGAGGCGACCGGCCGCAGGAGTTCCGCGCCTATCTGCGGGCCGTGACCAACGTGGGCATCTCCCTGGGCGCGCTCCTCGCGGGCTGGGCGGTGCAGGTGGGCACGCTCGGCGCCTACCAGGTCCTCGTCGCCGGGAACGCCTGCGCGTTCGCCGCCTCCGCCGCCGTCCTGTTCCT
This sequence comes from Streptomyces sp. NPDC055815, assembly GCF_053616475.1. Lineage (NCBI taxonomy): Bacteria > Bacillati > Actinomycetota > Actinomycetes > Kitasatosporales > Streptomycetaceae > Streptomyces > Streptomyces sp. NPDC055815. The sequence goes on from NZ_JBSHDU010000061.1 coordinate 40,779, forward strand.
GCTGCCGCCCGTCGCGCCCGCGCCCGCCGCCCGCGGCCCCCGCTGGATCGCGCTGCGGGACCGGCCGTACCTGGCGCTCACGGCGCTCGACGGCGTCATGGCGATCCAGTTCAAGGTGCTCACGGTCGCGATCCCGCTCTGGCTCGTGGGATCCACCACCGCCCCGCACTGGCTCGTCTCCGGCACCATGCTCGCCAACACGGTCCTCGTCGTCGGCCTCCAGGTGCGGGCGAGCCGCGGCGTGGACTCGCCCCGGGCGGGCGGTCGCGCCTACCGGCGCGCCGGAGCGGCCTTCCTCGTCTCCTGCGCCCTCGTCGCGCTCTCCGCCGGGACGCCCGTCGCGGTGGCGGGCGTCCTGCTCCTGACCGCCGTGGTGATCCACACGGTCGGCGAGCTGTGGCACGCGGCGGGCGGCTTCGAGGTGTCGTACGCGCTGGCGCCGTCCCACGCCACCGGCCAGTACCTCGGCGTCTTCGGCCTGGGCGCGGGGCTCTCCGAGGCCCTCGGCCCCGGGCTCCTCATCGCGCTCTGCATCGGCTGGGGGCGTCCCGGCTGGTTCGCCGTGGGCGCCCTGTTCGCCCTGACGGGCCTCCTGACCCCGCTCGCGGTCCGCCGCGCGGAGGAGGGCCGTCAGTCGCTGAAGAGCGAGATGACCCCGAGCACCCAGACGAACCCGAAGGCGACCAGGCCCGCCAGGCAGCCGACGCCCATGAGGACGCCGCCGACCGTCCAGCCGTCGCCGTCCGGCACGTACTCCTCGTCCGCGTCCTCCTCGTAGGCGGCCGGGTCGTCCCAGTCGACCGCCCGCCCGAGCTCCTCGGCGCGGGCGGTGCGCAGCGCGACCAGCTGCTCCTCGGCGAACGCGGTGGCGGCCTGCGCCTCGGGCCCGCGCCAGGCGAGGGCCCTCATCCGCCGGGCGGGAGACCCGTACCGCTCCTCGAAGGCGGCGGTCTCGTCCGGACGCCGGTCCTCTTCGAGGTAGGACCACCGCCCGGCCTCCGCCGCGTCGCCGTACAGCCGGTACACCTCGGCCAGCCGGCGGCGGAGCGTCAGGTCGTACGGGAAGGAGGAGACGAGTCCGCGCAGGCGCTGGCGCGCCATCGGCACACGGCCGGCGGCCAGGTCCGCGTCCACGCGGTCGAGGGTGTTCTGCTGGGGCATGCCCCCATGATCAGGCACGAGAACGCGCCACAACGACCGAATTTCGACGGCCGGCCCGCCTCACGCGCGCGCCGGCCGCCGAACGGAGGCCTCGATCAGGCGCCCGCGACCTCGGCCAGGTAGGCGGACGTCTTCTCGGGGTCGAAGAAGAAGTTCTCGAAGTCGGACGGGTCGTTGAAGCCGTTCGCGAAGCGGTCGGCGACCGGCTGGAGCTGACCGGCCGCGCCGAGGAGGTTCAGGATGTGCTCCGGCGGGGGCGCCAGCATCGCGTTCGTCCACTTGGTGACGGGCTCGGCCGTCCGCCAGTAGCGGTCGAAGGCGCCCTGCATCCACTCCTCGTCGAAGGGCTTGTCGCCCTGCTCGACGATCGCGTCGAGGTACGCGGCGGCGCACTTGGACGCCGAGTTGGAGCCCTGGCCGGTGATCGGGTCGTTGGCGACGACGACGTCGGCGACGCCGAGGACCAGGCCGCCGCCGGGGAGCCGGCCGATGGGGTTGCGGACGGTCGGCGCGTACCGGCCGGCGAGGGTGCCGCCCGCGTCCGTCAGCTCGACCTTCGTCGCCCGCGCGTACTCCCAGGGCAGGAACTTCTCCATCAGTTCCAGCGTCAGGGCGAGGTGCTCGGAGGGGTCCTTGACGCCCTGGAACGCGTCGACGGGGCCTCCGGGGACGCCCTCCCAGAAGAGGATGTCGGCGCGGCCGCCGGTGGTGAGGGTCGGCATGACGAAGAGCTCGCCGACGCCCGGGACGATGTTGCAGCGGACCGCGTCGAACTCGGGGTGCTCGGGGCGCGGGCCGAGGCCGTGGACGTACGCGACGGCCAGGGCGCGCTGCGGCTCGCTGTACGGCGAACGGGACGCGTCCCGGCCGAACATGGAGACCAGCTCGCCCTTCCCGGCCGCCACAAGGACCAGGTCGTAGCTGCGGGAGAAGTAGTCCAGGTCGCCGACGGCCGCGCCGTGTATCACCAGCTGGCCGCCGCGCTGGGCGAAGGTGTCCATCCAGCCGGCCATCTTCACGCGCTGGTCCACGGACTGGGCGTACCCGTCGAGCCGGCCGACCCAGTCGATCAGGCGGGCGGAGTCGGGGCCGGCGACGGAGACGCCGAGGCCCTCGATGCGGGGGGCCTGGGACTCCCAGAAGTTGAGCCCGAGGTCCCGCTCGTGCTGCAGGGCGGTGTCGAACATGCACTGGGTGGACATGACCCGGCCGTTGCGGATCTCGTCCGCGGTCCGGTTCGACATGAGGGTGACCTCGTACCCCTGCGACTGGAGGCCGAGGGCGAGCTGCAGGCCGGACTGGCCGGCGCCGACTATGAGTATCTTCCGCATGGGCGGGGCTCCTGCGACTGTTGCGACGGTGGGAACTATTCCGGGGTGGCTTCGAGCGCGTGCGCGACCATCGCGAGCAGGCTCTCGACGACGCTGTACCGCTTGCGCGCGTCCATGATCACCACGGGTACGTGCGCCGGCACGGTCAGGGCCTCCCTGACGTCGTCCGCCTCGAACAGCTCCGTGCCCTCGAAGTGGTTGACCGCCACGATGTACGGCAGCCCGCAGCTCTCGAAGTAGTCGAGCGCCGGGAAGCAGTCGGTGAGCCGGCGGGTGTCCGCGAGCACGATCGCCCCGATCGCGCCGCGCACCAGGTCGTCCCACATGAACCAGAAGCGCTGCTGCCCCGGCGTGCCGAAGACGTACAGCACCAGGTCGTTGTCGAGGGTGATCCGGCCGAAGTCCATCGCCACCGTGGTGGTGAGCTTGTCCGGGGTGGCGGTGAGGTCGTCGGTGTCCTCGCTCGCCCGGGTCATCAGCGCCTCGGTCTGGAGCGGGGTGATCTCCGAGACGGCACGGACGAAGGTGGTCTTGCCGACGCCGAAGCCGCCCGCGACGACGATCTTCGTCGCGATCGGGGCGCGGGAGTGGTCGAGCTGCCAGTCCTGCGCGCCCTCTTCGGTGTCGAGCACGGGATCCTCGGGGCCCGGCTGGGCGGGGATGCCGGCGACCGCCGGGGTTTCGGAGACGGCGGTGGCGTCAGAGACGACGGAGTCCACTCAGCACCCTTTCGAGGAGCGCGCGGTCGGGCTGCCCGGTGCCGTGACCGGTCCCGTACACACGGATCTTTCCCTGGTCGGCCAGGTCGCTGAGCAGCACCCGGACGACCCCCAACGGCATCTTGAGAAGCGCCGAGATCTCCGCGACCGTCCGCATCCGGCGGCAGATCTCGACGATGGCCCGCATCTCCGGCATCAGCCCGCGGGCGGCCGGGCCGCCGTCCGTCAGGACCTTGCGGGCGGCGGGCGCTTCGAGCGCGGCCACGAAGGTCTCGACGAGCAGGATGTGCCCGAAGCGGGTGCGGCCGCCGGTCAGCGAGTACGGGCGCACGCGCGCGGGGCGGCGTCCCTCTCCGCGTACCGGCAGCTTGAAGGCGTGATGAGCCGATGACATCGACGTCACTGGGTGCTCTCCATCGACTTGCGCAGCTCACTGCGGACTTCGGGAGTGAGGACGTGACCGGCGCGGCCCACGAAGAGCGCCATGTGGTACGCCACGACGCTCATGTCGCAGTCGGGCGTGGCGTGCACGCCGAGCAGCGAGCCGTCGCTGATCGACATGACGAAGACGCTGCCCTCCTCCATGGCCACCATCGTCTGCTTGACCCCGCCGCCGTCCATCAGCCGGGCGGCGCCGACGGTGAGGCTGCCGATGCCGGAGACGATGGTCGCCAAGTCGGCGCTGGAGCCGCGCGGTCCGCCGGTCCTGGGGGCTTCGGCGGCGCCCGTCGCGGCCTGCTGGGTGGCAGGGTCCGACGAGAGCAGCATCAGGCCGTCGGAGGAGACGACGGCCACCGAGCGGACACCCGGGACCTCCTCCACCAGATTCCCCAGCAGCCATTGCAGGTTGCGGGCTTCCGTGCTCAGTCCGAACGTTCCCGTCGCGGTCAACTGCGTGCCTCCTCGACTGTGTCCCCCGTCATCTCCTCTGTACGTGCGGTCCTCACGGCTTCTATGCGTGCCGTGTCCAGCTCCGCCTCCACGTCGCGGCGCCCGGCCTCGGCGCCCCGGTGGAAGCCGCCGAGCCGACGGCGCAGGGCCTCCGCGTCCACAGCGCCCCGGCGGGGCGTGGTGGGACTGCCGGCCTGCTTGACCACCTGCGGGGTCCGCTTGGGCAGGCCCTTGTCGGTGACCCGCTCCGACTGGGCGGGGCGCGGTCCGGGTACTTCGGCGGTGGGCGCCTCGGCGTGAGCCGTCTCCTCGCCGTCGGCGGCGCGCTCGTGGGTGTCCGGCTCCGGCGGCGGGTCGGGCAGCCGGACCTGGAGCGTGGTCTCGGAGACGGACTCGTACGGGGCCGCAGCGGGCTCGGACTCGGGGGCGGGCTCGTGCGGGGCCGCTGCGAGTACCGGCTCGTGCGGGGCCGCTGCGAGTACCGGCTCGGGGGCGGGCTCCTGTGCCGGAGCCTGCTCCTGCGCCGGGCCCTGCTCCTGTGCCGGTTCCGGCTCCGGCTCCTGCGCCGGGCCCGACTCCGCCGCTTCCTGCTCCGACTCCGCCGCCAGGAACGCCGCCTCCGCCGCCTCCACGAGCGGGTCGCGGTGCCGGGACGGCAGGGTGTTGGAGTTGGCCTCGGCGGCCGAGCCGGGCAGCTGGAGCACGGGCGCGGCGCCCGCGACCCGTACGGGCTCCGACACGGCCGACGGCGGGGTGGTGGGCAGCAGGGGCAGCGGCAGGACCACGACGGCCGCCGTCCCGCCCGGCTTCTGCTCGCGCAGTTCGACGCGCACCCCGTGGCGGGCGGCGAGCAGGGCGACGACCCGCATGCCGAGGCCCTCGCCCTCGAAGGCCTCCGGGTCGGCCTCGGCGAGGCGCGCGTTGAGCTCGGCGGCCCGGGCGGGGGCCATGCCGATGCCCGAGTCCTGCACGGAGAGCATCACCTCGCCGCTCTCCAGGAGCCAGCCGGCGAGCTGGACCTCGGCGTCGGGCGGCGAGAAGGAGGTGGCGTTCTCCAGGAGTTCCGCGACCAGGTGGCTCAGGTCGTCCGCGGCGAAGCCGGCGACCTGGGCGTGCGGCGGCAGGGACTGGATGGTGACCCGCTCGTACCGCTCGATCTCGCTGACGGCGGCGCGCAGCACGTCGACGAGCGGGACGGGTCCGGCGTGGCCGTGGACGTGCTCGTGGCCGGCGAGGACGAGGAGGTTCTCGCTGTGGCGGCGCATCACGGTCGCCATGTGGTCGAGCTTGAAGAGGGTCGCGAGGCGGTCCGGGTCCTGCTCGCGCTCCTCCAGCTTCTCGATGACGCCGAGCTGTCGCTCGACGAGCCCGAGGCTGCGCAGCGAGAGGTTCACGAAGGTGTGGTGGACGGAGTTCCTGAGCCGTTCGAGGTCGGCGGTCAGGAGCGCGACCCGGCCCTGGAGCTCGGCGCGCTGGGCGGCGAGTTCGGCGCCGACGGCCTCCTTCGCGGCGGCCAGGTCGGCGCGCTCGTCGGTGAGCCGCTCGGTCTGCGCGGCGAGGCCGGCGAGCTTGCCCTGGAGGGCGTTGAGCGAGCGGACGACCTGCGCGAACTCGTCGTTGCGGCCGGTGAAGCGGATCGCTTCCTCGGCGTGCGGCTCCGGCGCGGCGGCGAGCCGGGCGGCGCCGAGGCGGAGCACGGCGAGCGGCCGGGTGAGGGTGCGGGCGACGTAGGTGGAGATGCCGATCGCGACGAGGAGGCAGCCGCCGAGGAAGGCGATGCGGAGTTCGAGGGCTTCGACGTCGTCGTCGCGGAGCGCGGCGAGGCGTTCGACGCGCTCGGTGGCGAGGGCGGACTCGACGCCGCGCATCTGCTCGATGCGGGCGGAGAGGGCGGCCTCCAGGGCGTTCGGGTCGGTGCCGCGCTCGGCCTCGGTCAGCTTGGGCTGGTCGGTGAGCGAGCCGAGGGCGAGCTCGGCCGTCTTGACGTCGGGGCCGGTGACGGTGGCCGCGAGGGAGTCGCGGGCGGTGGCACCGGCGGCCTGGTCGAAGTCGCCGAGGGCGGCGAGCTCGCGGACGCGGGCCTGCTGGGCGGCGGAGCTCAGGCCGTCGCGGGCCCGCTCCGCCTCGGCGGCGCCCGCGGGTTCGTCGGCGACGTAGGTGCCGGTCCGTTCGTCGTAGTGGACGTCCCCGCTGGGTTCGGGTTGCGGCACGGAGAGCGCGGCGAGGAGCAGGCCGCGGGTGGCGGAGGCCTGTTCGACGGCGCGGCCGAGGGCGGCGGGGGCGCGGGTGGCCTCGGTCAGGGCGGCGTCGGAGGCGCGGGCCGGGGTCTTGTCGGCGAGTTCGTCGGCGAGGGCCTGGAGTTTGCCGATGATGTCCGAGTACGCCTTGTGGGCCTCCAGGGCCGTGCCCTTGCCGGTCAGGGCGGCGCGGCGGACGGAGGGGACGCCGGCGAGGTCGCGGCGGAGTTCGGTGGGGGCGGCGGGCCGGATCTCGTCGATCTGGCGGTCGACCCGGGTGGCACGCGCGTCGGTGATCTGCCGCTTGTGCTTGGCGTCGCCGGTCTGGGTCTCGCGTCCGGCGGCGATGTACGCGACGACCTCGTCGCGCTCGTCGGCGAGGGAGTGCGCGAGGGTGACGGCCTGCCGGTCGAGTTCGGCGAGGGTGACGAGGCGCTGGGACTCGGTGAGCTCGGTCGAGGCGGCGAGGATCGCGGGGGCTCCGGCGGCGAGGACGGTGACGCCGACGAGGGCGACGCCGGCGACCAGCCGGTTGCGGACGCGCTTGGGCCGGCCGGCGGGGGCCTGCGGCTCACCGGGGGTCTGGCTCTGCGTGCCGTTCTTGCTCCGAGGCCGCTTCTTCTGCACCGGTGCTCGCATTCTTGATTCGTCCGCCGATGAAGCAGAGGTGACGGCCGGTCACATGGAGCGCCCCCACCCCTGGTACGGCTTCCGACCATTCCAGCGCTTACGGCAAGGGGACGGGCATCGGCCGCTCCGCCACCCGAACGAGTGAACAACACTCAGTAGTTGGCGAACAACTTCCGGCAGCGGCCGCCGGGGGCCCGCGCGGGGCGCCGGTTGGATCTTCCGGGCGGGCTTTGGCAGGATGCCCGCCCGCAGCTCGCCGGAGGTGGCCGTTCCGCCTTTCTCGACGCTTCTGCGGGGTTGGTACAGGCCATTTCCGGTCATTTGCAGGTCCCGTGAAGGAGTTCCCCGGGAATTGCGCCGTCGCGGGCACACTGGAGGGCATGCGCAGCGAAGTCGCCTCCCTCCCCGGCAGCCCCGAACGCCCCAACGAGGACTGGGTGGCCGCAGTTCTGCCCGCGTCGGGGAGCGGGGGGACGGTCGTGCTGCTCGACGGCGTCACGCCGCCCGCCGGTGATGACGGTTGTGTGCACACGGTCCCGTGGTTCACCGCGCGACTGGGCGGGGCTTTGACCGAACTGTCCGGTTCCCGACGGGACATGCCCCTGTCCGAGATCCTTTCGCTGGCAATCCGGCGCACCGCGGACGCCCACCGCGACACCTGTGACCTTTCTCACGTGCGAACGCCTCAGGCGACCGTGGTGCTCGCCCGCTGGGACGAGGAGTCGGTCGAGCACCTCGTCCTCTCCGACTCCGTCCTCCTCCTGGAGACCCCGGACGGGGCGGTGCGGGCCGTGCTCGACGACCGCCTCGACCGGGTGCCGGACGAGGTGCGGCGGTCCCTGGCCGCCACGGACCGGCTGCGGAACCGGGAGGGCGGCTTCTTCACCGCCGCGGCGGACCCGGCGGTCGCGGAGCGGGCGGTGGCCGGTACGAGCCCGCGGGCGGAGGTACGGGCCCTGGCGGCGCTCACCGACGGGGCGAGCCGCTGGGTGGAGCTGTTCGGCGAGGGCGACTGGGCGGACTGCTTCGACGTCCTGCGCAAGGAGGGCCCGGCGGGCCTGCTGCGCCGGGTGCGGGCCCTGGAGGAGCGAAGCGATCGGGGTGCCCCCGGACGAAGTCCGGGGGAGGACGCGCGGGCCGGCGGGGCGCGCCGCTGGAAGCTCCACGACGACGCGACGGCGGTGTACGCGGAGCTGTCGGACCGCTGATCCGCCCGGGTCTCAGCCCTCCGAGCGGACGTTGAAGTGGTTCAGGAGGCGGGCGAGTTCGGCGACCTCGGCGCGGTCCCAGTCGGCGAGTTTGCGGACGTAGCGTTCGCGCCGGGCGTCGCGGACGCTGCGGAAGCGGCTGCGGCCCTCCTCGGTGAGGCGGACGAGCGAGGCGCGGCCGTCGGCGGGGTCGGGGTCGCGGGCGACGAGCCCGAGGTCCTCCAGGGCGCGGAGCTGCCGGCTCATGGTTGCCTTGCCGACGCCGAAGTACCCGGCGAGTTCGGTGGCCCGCTGGGGTCCGGCGTCGTCGAGGCGTACGAAGAGGCCGTAGGCGGCGGGCTCCAGTTCGGGGTGGACCTCGCGGGCCATCTCGCCGGACTGGGCGCGGGCGCGGCGGAGGAAGACCGCCAGTTCCCGTTCGAGCGCGAGGAATTCCTGGTCCACACCACCTCCTGCGGTGACCCGGCCTTCATTTCCCGTACTGCTTCCGTGCACGTCAGCACCTCCCGCGCGCTTTCCGGTCGCTGAAAGTTTCTTCCCGCAGCGTCCATCGCCGCAGCTCCTTCAGTATTTCGCAGGCGTAGACCAACGGCGGCAACCAGGCCCCCTTCCGCCGGACGGGTCTACGTGCGTAGCGTCTTCTCCGGCAGCTCTGAATGACATGTCCATTCCAGGACTCGTCGCCATGCCTGCCGCCACCGCTCCCCACCGAGCCTTTCGGAGGCACGCAATGCGTGTGCACAGATCCGGAACGACCCTCGCCGGCGCCGCCCTCGCGACCCTGGCCCTCCTCCTCCCCCTCGGCCTCTCCGGCACCGCCACCGCGGCCCAGGACCCCGGCGCCCGGCAGGCGGTCCCCCCGCGCGGCTCCGCCTACATGGGCATGGGCGTGATCGCGCACGACGGCCAGGGCGCCAAGCCCGGCGGCTTCTCGACCCTGGCCACGTGGACGGAAGGCGTGGACGTCTCCAGCCACAACGGCAACGTGGCCTGGTCCACGCTGTGGAACAGCGGAGTCAAGTGGGCCTACGTGAAGGCGACGGAAGGCACCTACTACAAGAACACCTACTTCACCCAGCAGTACACCGGCTCCTACAACGTCGGCATGATCCGCGGCACCTACCACTTCGCCACCCCGGACACGACGAGCGGAGCCGCCCAGGCCGACTACTTCGTCAACAACGGAGGCGGCTGGTCCCGGGACGGCAAGACGCTGCCGGGCGTGCTCGACATCGAGTGGAACCCGTACGGCGCGACCTGCTACGGCAAGACGGCGTCCGGCATGGTCGCCTGGATCCAGGACTTCGTGAACCGGTACAAGTACCGGACGGGCCGCGACCCGGTGATCTACACGGCGACGAGCTGGTGGAAGCAGTGCACCGGCAACTCCGCGGCCTTCTCCTCCACCAACCCGCTGTGGATCGCGCGGTACGCCTCCGAGGTCGGCGAACTCCCGGCCGGCTGGCCGTACTACACGATCTGGCAGTACACGTCCTCCGGCCCGACGGTCGGCGACCACAACCACTTCAACGGGGACTACTCGCGCGTACAGGCCCTCGCGAACGGCTGACCGGCGCGCTCTCCCTCACGGCGGCCTCCCGGGTGTGCGGCACCCCGGGGGGCCGCTCCGGCTTTTTCCACCCACCCCCTTGCCCATTGGTATGGACCAATGCGAGGCTCTACGGCGGTCGCCCGGGTAGCAACTCCCGTGCGTCCCACGCGCGTTGCTCGTTCCGTACTCCCCCACGCACGAGAGAGAGCCCCCGCATGCCGTCCTCCCGCCGCACCACCGCCGTCGCCGCCTCCGCCCTGTCGGCCGCCGCCCTCGTCGGCCTCACCCCCGCCACGGCCGGTGCCCACGGGGCCGTCTTCAACCCCGTGAGCCGGGTGGCGGCCTGTTACGCCGAGGGTCCCGAGACGCCCAAGTCGCAGGTGTGCAAGGACCTCGTCGCCGACTCCGGCACCCAGCCGCTCTACGACTGGAACGAGGTCAACATCGCCAACGCCGCGGGGCAGCACCAGGCCCTCATCCCGGACGGCAAGCTCTGCTCGGCCAACCGCGAGAAGTACCGGGCCCTCGACTGGGCGCGCACCGACTGGCCCTCGACCGCCGTCGCCGCCGGCTCCTTCGACTTCAAGGTCCGGGTGACGGCCCCGCACTCGGGCACGATGACGATCTACATCACCAAGGCGGGCTTCGACCCGACCCAGCCCCTGAAGTGGTCGGACCTGGACCCGACCCCCGTCGCCGTCCACAACACCACCCGCACCGCCACCGACGGCTTCTACCACTTCACCGGCAACCTGCCGGCCCGCACCGGCCGCCACATCGTCTACAAGATCTGGCAGCGCAACGACAGCCCCGAGGCCTTCTACAGCTGCTCGGACGTCACCTTCGGCGGCACCGCGACGACGGCGAGCGCCCAGACGCAGCCGCAGGCCCCGACCGAGGCGAAGATCGCGGCGGGCGCCTCGCTCTCCACCGTGAGCCACGCGGGCCACGGCGGCGACGAGCAGCCCCCGGCCCTCTCCGCCGAGAGCGCCGAGGCCCCCTCCTCGCCGCTCCCGGCGGCCCTCACGGGCGCGGGCGCCCTCGCCGTCTTCGCCGCGGGCAGCCTGCTGCTCGGCCGCCGCCGCAACTCCTCCGCCTCCTAGGACCCGTCCGGGCCTGTCCGGGCCCGACCGGCCGGACAGGCCCCGTCGCCGCAACTCCTCCGCGTCCTGCGGCCTGTCCGGCCCGATCCGCCGGACAGGCCGGACCCGGCGGGAACGGTCGGACAGGCCCTGGGCGGCACCGCCTAGGCGCCGGCGGAGGCGGCTGAGGCGGCGGACGGGAAGAGGGCGGTGAGCCGGGGGATCGCCGACCCCTCCGGCCGAGGCTCCCGGGACTCCTCGTCCTCTTCCCACTCCCCCGCCGCCTCCGCGGCGTCCTCCGCCTCCTCGACGGCGTCGAGGAACTCCTCGCCGTCGTCGCCCTCCTGGCCCGTCAGCTCGTCCCAGGCGTCCTGGGCTACGTAGTCGAGCTCCTCCCACTCGGGCCACTCGTCGTCGTCCCACTCGTCGTGGTGCCGGCCCACCAGGGCCCGCACCCCGGGCAGGTCGGCCAGCGCGTCCGGGTCGGCGAGGACCGACTCGTACACCTTGCGTCCCTGGCCCACCAGCCAGAGCGTGAAGTAGTGGAAGCCGTCGTCCGTGCAGTGGCCGCCCTCGATCCGGTCGGCGGCCGCCCACACCGCGCGCGTGTCGGCGCGCTCGGTCGCCCTCTCCAGGCGCACCTGGAACTCCACGCTCTCGGCCGCCGGACGCCGTACCAGCTCCGTCCGCAGCCATTCGAGGCGCTCGTCCCGGTCACCCGGGCGGCGGCCCAACTCGTCGATGAGAGCCCAGAAGGCGTCGTCGTTCATGCGTACGAGCATGCCAGCCCGGACCGACATCCGGGTAACGAGATCCCGGCGCGCGGGAGCGGGGTGCCGGGATCGGCAC
>NZ_JBSHDU010000062.1:0-51430 GCF_053616475.1 Streptomyces sp. NPDC055815
CCCCTTCTCCGTGTGCGCGCCTCGGATCAGGCCTTGACGCGGACTTCCTTGCGGAGCTTGGCGGTGGTGGCGGCGGCGTCGTCGAGGGAGCCGCCCTTGCCCGCCATCATCGAGGCCATGTCGACCGGGACGACGAAGCCCACGGTGCTGTGGTCGGCCCACACGCACATCGGGATGGTGAACGCGGGCGCGCCGGTGGACGCGTCGGCCTTCGTCTTGGCCTGCTGGCACTTCAGGACCGCGCCGTCGAGGTCGGCGGGTGTGAACTCCTGGGGGCTGCCCTCCAGCTGCGGCGCGTCGCCGTTGCCGGCGTCCTTGTCGGCCTCGGTCTTGGCGCTGGCGAAGATGGCGTCGACGACCTTCTCGGGGTCCTCGATCTCGCCGTACAGACCGTTGAAGGAGAGCATTTTGGCCGCGAGCGGGTTGGCCTTGTTCTCCACCTGGTAGGAGGCCTTGACCTGCTGGGCGTTCTTGACGCCGTTCTGCTCGGCCTCCTTGAGGGAGTCGTCGCCGCTCGACTTGCCCTTGTCAGGGCCCTTCTTGTACTCGCCCAGCACCGTCTCCGGCGTGATCAGCTTGTGCGGGCCGTCGTCCGCGACCGCGCCGCCGCCACCGCCGCCGATCACGAAGTACGCGCCCACGCCGATCGCCGCGACGACCGCGACCGCGGCGATGATCCAGCCGGCCTTGGACTTCTTCGGGGCCGGCGGGTGGGGGACGTAGCCGCCGGGGCCCTGGGGGGCGCCGTACTGCGGCTGCTGGCCGTACGGGCCGGGCTGCTGGGGCTGCTGCGGGTAGCCGTAGGGCGGCTGCTGCGGCGGAACGCCCTGCGGGGCCTGCTGGGGGTACCCGTAACCCGGCTGCGGAGCCTGCGGCTGGCCGTACGGGCCGGGCTGCTGCGGCTGCTGGCCGTAAGGGCCCGGCTGGCCGTAGGGACCGGGCTGCTGGCCGCCGTACGGGCCCGGCTGGTTGTAGCTCATGGACAGGTTCCCCTCACAGGATGTTTATGTCTGCCGAACATCCTGGCGGAACCCGTGGCCGGTGAGTGCGGCGGGGGCCACACCGTTACCGAACCAAAGCGTTTCAGGACACCACCGGGACACCCCTAAACTGGCCCCGTGACCGAGAACACTCAGCAGCAGACAGCGCCCACCACCGAACTGCCGACCCAGTACGCGCCGGCCGAGGTAGAGGGGCCGCTGTACGAGCGCTGGGTAGAGCGCGGGTACTTCGAGGCGGACGCGAAGAGCGAGAAGCCGGCGTACACCATCGTCATCCCGCCGCCGAACGTCACGGGCTCGCTCCACCTGGGCCACGCCTTCGAGCACACGCTGATCGACGCCCTCACCCGCCGCAAGCGCATGCAGGGCTTCGAGACGCTGTGGCAGCCGGGCATGGACCACGCCGGCATCGCCACCCAGAACGTCGTCGAGCGCGAGCTCGCCAAGGAGGGCAAGTCCCGCCACGACCTGGGCCGCGAGGCCTTCGTCGAGCGTGTCTGGGAGTGGAAGGCCGAGTCCGGCGGCCAGATCGCCGGCCAGATGCGGCGCCTCGGTGAGGGCCTCGCCTGGAGCCGGGACCGCTTCACCATGGACGAGGGCCTGTCCCGTGCCGTCCAGACCATCTTCAAGAAGCTCTACGACGACGAGCTGATCTACCGCGCCGAGCGCATCATCAACTGGTGCCCGCGCTGTCTGACGGCCATCTCCGACATCGAGGTGGACTACCAGGAGGACGACGGCGAGCTCGTCTCCATGACGTACGGCGAGGGGGACGACACCATCGTCGTCGCCACGACACGCGCCGAGACGATGCTCGGTGACACCGCCGTCGCCGTCCACCCCGACGACGAGCGCTACGCCCACCTGATCGGCAAGCAGATCAAGCTGCCGCTGACCGACCGTACGATCCCGGTCGTCGCCGACACGCACGTCGACCCCGAGTTCGGCACCGGCGCCGTCAAGGTGACCCCGGCGCACGACCCGAACGACTTCGCCATCGGCCAGCGCCACAACCTCGAATCCATCGAGGTCCTCGACGAGCGCGGTGTGATCACCACCCACGGCCCCTTCCAGGGTCTGGACCGCTTCGAGGCCCGCTCCGCCATCGTCGCCGCCCTGCGCGCCGAGGGCCGGATCGTCGCCGAGAAGCGCCCGTACGTCCACTCCGTGGGCCACTGCTCGCGCTGCAAGACGACGCTGGAGCCGCGTCTGTCCCTGCAGTGGTGGGTCAAGGTCGAGACCCTCGCCAAGGCCGCCGGCGACGCGGTCCGCGACGGTCGGGTCAACATCCACCCGGCCGACATGTCGCAGCGCTACTTCGACTGGGTCGACAACCTCAACGACTGGTGCATCTCGCGCCAGCTGTGGTGGGGCCACCGCATCCCCGTCTGGCACGGCCCGAACGGCGAGCTGGTCTGCGTCGGCCCGGACGAGGAGCCGCCGACGGGTGAGGGCTGGACGCAGGACACCGACGTCCTCGACACGTGGTTCTCCTCCGGCCTGTGGCCGTTCTCCACGATGGGCTGGCCGGAGCAGACCCCGGACCTGGAGAAGTTCTACCCGAACTCCGTCCTGGTCACGGGCTACGACCTGATGTTCTTCTGGGTCGCCCGGATGATGATGTTCGGCCTGTACGCGATGGACGGGCAGCCGCCGTTCCACACGATCGCGTTCCACGGCATGGTCCGCGACGAGTTCGGCAAGAAGATGTCGAAGTCGTTCGGGAACACGGTCAACCCGCTGGACTGGATGGACAAGTACGGCTCCGACGCCCTGCGTTTCACCCTGGCCAAGGGCGCCAACCCGGGCGTCGACGTCCCGATCGGCGAGGACTGGGTCCAGGCGTCCCGGAACTTCGCCAACAAGATCTGGAACGCGACCCGCTTCGCGATGATGAACGGCGCCACGATCGAGGGCCCGCTGCCGGACGCCTCCGAGATGTCGGCGACCGACCGCTGGATCCTGTCCCGCCTGAACAACGTCGTCGCCGAGGTGGACGCCTACTACGACGACTACCAGTTCGCCAAGCTCGCCGACGCCCTCTACCACTTCGCGTGGGACGAGGTCTTCGCCTGGTACGTCGAGCTGTCGAAGACCACGTTCTTCGCGGGGGGCGAGGGTGCCAAGGTCTCCGGCCGGGTCCTCGGCGAGGTCCTGGACGTCATGCTGCGGCTCCTTCACCCGATCGTCCCGTTCGTCACCGACACCCTGTGGACGACGCTCACCGGCGGTGAGTCCCTCGTGATCGCCGACTGGCCGAAGGACAGTGGCTTCCGCGACGCGGCCGCCGAGAAGGAGATCGAGCTCGTCCAGCAGGTCGTCACCGAGGTCCGCCGCTTCCGCAAGGAGCAGGGCCTCCAGGACGCCCAGAAGGTGCCGGCCCGCCTCACGCTCGACGGCACCCCGCTCGTCGCGCACGAGGCGGCCATCCGCCAGATCCTGCGCCTCCAGCCGGAGGGCGAGGGCTTCTCCGCCACCGCCACCCTGCCGGTCGCCGGTGCCACCGTCGCGCTCGACCTCTCGGGCACGATCGACGTCGCCGCCGAGCGCAAGCGCCTCGCGAAGGACCTCGCGGCGGCCGAGAAGGAGAAGGCGCAGGCCGAGGCCAAGCTCGGGAACGAGGCCTTCCTGGCCAAGGCCCCCGACAACGTCGTGGACAAGATCAAGGGCCGGCTCGCCAAGGCGGACGAGGACATCGCCCGCATCCAGAGCCAGCTGGCGGCCCTGCCGCAGGCCTGATCCGGACGCCCGAAGGGGCCCGGAACCGCTTCCCGCGGTTCCGGGCCCCTTCGGCTTTGTCCGTTTGTGGGTGACATCACGCGACTTGTGACCGAAGTCCATGGGCCCGGGACGAAAGACCCGGGATGATGGAAGGCATGCTCCGCCTCCCCACCGTCCCCGCGCTCCGCCGTTGCGTGGACCGGTGGGCCGTCTCGCCCCGCGCCCTCGACGTCGTCGCCGCGCTCAGCGCCTTCGGCCTCATGGTCCTGGACGTGCCGGGGCTCGCCCGCGCCGACAACTCCCTCACCGGCGTCACCGCGACCCTCGTCCTGGCCGCCGGCGCGGCGACCCTGGTCCTGCGCCGCCGGCTGCCCTGGCTGCCGTACGTGGTGGCGCTCGGCCTGATGGGCTGGCTGCACGAGCTGACCATGATCCAGTTCGCGCTGTACTCGATCGGCCGGTTCCGCGGGCGGCGCGCCGCGATCGCCGCGACCCTGCTGTACGTCGCCGTCGCCTACGCCTACTTCCTCCTGCCCGGCTGGCCCGCCGAACACGGCGAGACCGTCAGCGACTTCCTCAGCCTCGTCGTCCCGATCGGCGTCCTCGCGGCGGGCGTCGGCATCGCCGCGTACCGCCAGGACCTCGTCCGCGCCCTGGAGGTCCAGCGCCGCGACGCCGCCGCCCGGCAGGCCGTGCAGGAGGAGCGGATCTCCGTCGGCCGGGACGTCCACGACCTGGTCGGCCGCGAGCTCACCGTCCTCGCGGTGCGGGCCGAGGTCCTCGCCGTACGGGCCAGGGGAGAGGCCCACCAGAAGGACTTCGAGGAGCTCGCGGACACCGCTCGGCGCGCCCACCTCATGCTCAACGAGACGATCGTGCGCCGCGCCGACCGGGACGCCGCCACCCCCGGCCTCGAAGGGCTCGCCGGGCTCGCGGGGGAGAGCGAGCGGATGGGCAGCCCCGTCGAACTGACGGTCGCCGAGGAGGCCAAGGCGCTGTCCCCGCTCCGGCAGGCCGCCGTCCACCGCGTCGTCCGGGAGTGCCTGACGAACGCCGCCAAGCACGCGCCCGGCCTCCCCGTGACGGTCGCGATCGGCGTGGCGGGACCCGATCTGCGGATCGAGGTGCGCAACCCGCTGCCGAAGAGCCCGCCGGACCCGGCGCCCGTCTCGACCGGCACCGGCCTGTTCTCCATGGAGGAGCGCGTCACGAGCATGGGCGGCACCCTGAAGGCCCGCCGGGAGGACGGCGCCTACGTGGTGACTGCACTACTCCCGACGGGGCTCTAGCTCAGCGGACCGTCTCCGCCTTCCCCAGGACCCGCTGGAGCCCGTCGAAGTCCTCCACGCACCGGCCCGAGCCCAGCGCGACGCAGTCCAGCGGCTCGTCCGCGACGAAGACCGGGATGCCGGTCGCCGAGGCCATCCGCAGGTCCAGGCCCGGCAGCAGCGCCCCGCCGCCGGTCAGCACGATGCCGTGCTCCATCACGTCGCCGGACAGCTCCTGCGGGCACTCCTCCGTGCCGGGGTCGATCCCCATGTCCATGATCGCCACGTTTGCCGGGGTGATCGCGCCGACGGTGGACCGAAAGTCCCGAAAGGGGTGGGTCCATCGTCCTGTCGGTGCCGCTCCGTAGACTGGGCCCGTGAGCGAGCCGAGCGACCAGAGCGACGACCAGTTCGACGACATCGTCGACACCGAGACCCAGCGCGACCCCGACCTGGCGGTGATCGAGGCCGGCAGCCGTACCCTGCGCACGCAGGGCGGCCCGCCGCAGGGCGACCCCGTGCCCAGCCGCCCCGAGGACCCCGAGCTGGACAAGGCGCTGCGCGAGGTCGAGACCGAGCTGTCCACCCGCTGGGGCGAGACCAAGCTGGATCCCTCGGTCACCCGGATCGCGGCCCTGATGGACGTCCTCGGCGAGCCGCAGCGCGCGTACCCCTCGATCCACATCACCGGCACCAACGGCAAGACGTCGACGGCCCGCATGATCGAGGCCCTGCTCGGCGCCTTCGAGCTGCGCACCGGGCGCTACACCTCGCCGCACGTGCAGACCATCACCGAGCGGATCAGCCTGGACGGCGCCCCGATCTCCGCGGAGCGGTTCATCGAGACGTACCAGGACGTCAAGCCGTACGTGGAGCTGGTCGACGCCCGCGAGGAGTACCGGCTCTCCTTCTTCGAGGTCCTCACCGGCATGGCGTACGCGGCCTTCGCGGACGCCCCGGTCGACGCGGCCGTCGTCGAGGTCGGCATGGGCGGCACCTGGGACGCGACGAACGTCATCGACGCCTCCGTCGCCGTCGTCACCCCCATCGACCTCGACCACACCGACCGGCTCGGCGGCACGACCGCCGAGATCGCGGCCGAGAAGGCGGGGATCATCAAGCAGGGCGCGACCGTCATCCTGGCCCAGCAGCCGGTCGACGCGGCCCAGGTCCTGCTGAAGAAGGCCGTGGAGGCGGACGCGACCGTGGCCCGCGAGGGCATGGAGTTCGGCGTGGTCTCCCGCGAGGTCGCGGTCGGCGGCCAGCTCCTCACCCTGCGCGGCCTCGGCGGCGAGTACGAGGACCTCTTCCTGCCGCTGCACGGCGCCTACCAGGCGCACAACGCCGCGGTGGCGCTCGCGGCGGTCGAGGCCTTCTTCGGGATCGGCGCCGAGCACGCCAGGACGCTGGACATCGACACGGTCCGCCGGGCCTTCGCCCAGGTGGCCTCGCCCGGCCGCCTGGAGATCGTCCGCTCCTCACCGACCGTCATCCTGGACGCCGCGCACAACCCGCACGGCGCGCGGGCGACGGCGGAGGGCATCAGCGAGGCCTTCGGCTTCTCCCGGCTCGTCGGCGTGGTCTCCACGAGCGGCGACAAGGACGCCAAGGGGCTCCTGGAGGCCTTCGAGCCGATCTTCGCGGAGGTCGTGGTCACCGCGAACTCCAACCCGCGGGCCACCGACGTGGACGCGCTCGCCGCGATCGCGGTCGAGGTCTTCGGCGAGGACCGGGTCGTCGTCGAGCCGCGGCTGCCCGACGCCATCGAGGCGGCCATCACCCTCGCGGAGGAAGAGGCCGAGTACGGCGGCGCGGGTGTCCTCGTGACCGGTTCGATCTTCACGGTCGGCGACGCCCGGCTGCTGCTGCGAAGGGGCTGAACCCGATGCGTGTGCTCTGTTCCTCGACGCTCATCGGCGAGTTCTTCGTGATCGGCTTCGCCGGTCTCGTCGCCATGAAGGACGACAGCCTCGCCACGTCCACCGTCTGGTGGGTCTGCGGCGTGGCCATGGCCGTCTCGGTGCTGCTGTGCGGGATGCTCACCAGGCCCGGCGGGGTGCAGCTCGGCTGGGCGCTCCAGGTCGGGCTGATCCTCAGCGGCTTCTTCGTCCCCACCATGTTCTTCCTGGGCGCGGTCTTCGCCGGTCTGTGGTGGGCCTCGGTGCACTACGGCCGTCGGATCGACGAGACCAAGGCCCGCTGGGCCGCGGCACAGGCCTCGGCAGGGCCTGACGCTGCGTAATCGACGGGGGTGCGGGCCCTGTAGCCTCGGAGGTCCCGCACACCGTTTTTCCGAAGGAGTCCCCCCGTGAGCCAGCGATCGCTCGTCCTGCTCAAGCCCGACGCCGTCCGCCGTGGTCTGATCGGCGAGATCATCGGCCGTATCGAGCGCAAGGCCGGCTGGACCATCACGGCCCTGGAGCTGCGCGAGCTCGACCAGGACACGCTGGAGCAGCATTACGGCGAGCACAAGGGCAAGCCCTTCTACGAGCCGCTCATGGGCTTCATGCAGTCCGGTCCGGTCGTCGCGCTCGTCGTCGAGGGCGAGCGGGTCATCGAGGGCCTGCGCACGCTGGCCGGCCCGACCGACCCGATCGCCGCCGCGCCGGGCTCCATCCGGGGCGATTTCGGCACCATCGTCCGCGAGAACCTGATCCACGCCTCGGACTCGGAGGAGTCCGCGGCCCGCGAGCTGAAGATCTTCTTCCCGGGTCTCGTCTGACGCGAAGTCAGCCGAACGATGCACACTGTGGGGCGACCGAAGGAATTTCGGCCGCCCCCAGGCATATGAACGCCAATCCCGGGAACGGATCGCCGCGTCCTGCCGTCACCAGTACTGAGGTGGACCAACGCGCGCCATCCGCGCGGGCGGCACTACGATGGAAAACTCCACGCCGCACCACTCTCAGCCATGGGAAATCAAGGGGAACTTCATGTCGTTCATCGGCCGTGACATGGCTGTCGACCTCGGGACCGCCAACACGCTGGTGTACGTCAGGGGTCGAGGCATCGTTCTGAACGAGCCGTCAGTCGTCGCCATCAACACCAACACCGGGGGCATCCTCGCGGTCGGCGCCGAGGCGAAGAAGATGATCGGCCGGACCCCCGGCAACATCGTCGCCGTGCGCCCGCTCAAGGACGGCGTGATCGCCGACTTCGAGATCACCGAGCGGATGCTCCGCTACTTCATCCTCAAGATCCACAAGCGCCGCTACCTGGCCCGCCCCCGCGTCGTCGTCTGCGTGCCCTCCGGCATCACCGGAGTGGAGCGCCGCGCCGTCATCGAGGCGTCGACCCAGGCCGGCGCCCGTCAGGTGCACATCATCGAGGAGCCCATGGCGGCGGCCATCGGCTCGGGCCTCCCCGTCCACGAGGCCACCGGCAACATGGTCGTCGACATCGGCGGCGGCACCACCGAGGTCGCCGTCATCTCCCTCGGAGGAATCGTCACGGCACAGTCCATCCGGGTCGCCGGCGACGAGCTGGACAACGCGATCATCCAGCACATCAAGAAGGAGTACTCGCTCCTCCTCGGCGAGCGCACCGCCGAGCAGATCAAGATCACCATCGGCTCCGCGTACGACCTCGACAAGGACGAGCACACCGAGATCCGCGGCCGCGACCTCGTCTCCGGTCTGCCCAAGACCGTGGTCATCTCCGCCGCCGAGGTCCGCAAGGCCATCGAGGAGCCGGTCAACGCGATCGTCGACGCCGTGAAGACCACCCTCGACAAGTGCCCGCCGGAGCTCTCCGGTGACGTCATGGACCGCGGCATCGTTCTCACGGGTGGCGGCGCCCTGCTCCGCGGCCTCGACGAGCGCCTCCGGCGCGAGACCGGCATGCCGATCCACATCGCCGAGGACCCGCTGGACTCGGTGGCGCTCGGCTCCGGCAAGTGCGTGGAGGAGTTCGAGGCTCTCCAGCAGGTGCTGGACGCCCAGCCGCGTCGCTAGCGACGACAGTTCAACCGAACAGCCGAACAACCGAACCACGAGGAAAGGCACGGCCGCCGCACGTGAGGGACACACGAGAGAGCCGGCTGCTCCTGGTGCTGCTGATCGCCATCGCGTTCGCACTGATCACGGTGGACATCCGCGGCGGTCAGGAGTCACCCGTCGACGGTGCCCGGCAGGCCGCAGCGGCGGTCTTCGGGCCCGTCGAGAACGGTGTGGCGGCCGCCGTCGATCCCGTCGGCAACGCCATAGGCGCGGTACGGGACTCCGGCGAGCGGCACACCCGGATCGCCGCCCTGGAGAAGGAGAACGCCGAGCTGAAGGCGAAGCTCGGCAGCGACGACCGCAACCGCAACCGGCTCCACGAGCTCGACACCATGCTCAAGACCGCCGGCGCCGGGCAGTACGGCATCAAGGGCGCCCAGGTCATCGCCATAGGAGCGGCCCAGGGCTTCTCCTGGACCGTCACCATCGACATCGGCGCCCGCGACGGCATCAAGCGCGACATGACCGTCCTCAACGGCGCCGGTCTGGTCGGCCGCGTCACCACCGTCGGCCCCTCCACCTCCACCGTCCTCCTCGCCAACGACCCCGACTTCACCGTCGGCACCCGCATGGAGAAGAGCGACGAACTCGGCTTCGCCACCGGCCAGGGCGACAGCCCCCTGCTCGTCCAGCTCCTCAACGGCAAGGCCAAGGTGAAGCCCGGCGACCGGCTCGTCACCTTCGGCTCCCGCGCCGACAAGCCCTTCGTACCGGGCGTCCCGGTCGGCGAGGTCGTCCGCGTCGACCCCTCGGGCGGCGGCCTGACCCGCAACATCTACGTCCGCCCGTACGTCGGCTTCACCAAGCTCGACATCGTCGGCGTCGTCGTCCAGGCCCCGCGCTCCGACCCCCGCGACATGGTCCTCCCGCAGAAGCCCAAGCCCGCGCCGACCGTCACGGTCACGGTCACACCGCCGCCACCGGACGGACAGCAGGCGAACGAGCAGGGCCAGGGACAGAATCAGAGCGACGGTCAGAACCAGCAGGCACAGCAGGACCAGGGGGGCGTGACACCGTGAAGTTCAACCGCATCCTCCTCTCCGCCACCCTGATCGTCGTCGCCCTCGTCGTCCAGGTCTCCGTCCTCGCCCGCCTCCAGCTCCCCGGAGCCGTACCCGACCTCGTCCTCCTCACCGTCGTCGGCCTCGCCCTCGTCTACGGACCGGTCAGCGGCTCCCTCATCGGCTTCACCGCCGGCCTCCTCTCCGACCTCGCCCCGCCCGCCGACCACGCCGCCGGCCGCTACGCCCTCGTGCTCTGCGTCATCGGCTACCTCGTCGGCCTCGCGAAGCCGGACAACGGCCGGCTGACCTCCGCGAGCGGCCCCATGGCCGTCGTCGTCGCCGCGGCCCTCGGCTCCACCCTGCTGTACGCCGGCGTGGGCGCCCTCGTCGGCGACACCGCCGCCCGCCATGTCGGCCTCGGCTTCCTGCTGTTCACCGCGGCCGTCTACGACCTGCTCCTCGCGCCCTTCACCGTGCCGCTCATCATGGCCCTGGCCCGCCGCGCCGAGAACGACCCGCTCGCCGACGCCGGCGGCGGCAACGGCGCCGACGTCGCCTCCGGCTGGCTCTCCTCCGGCACCGGCCTCAGGATCGGCGCCCAGCGCGGCGGCCTGCGCGTGAAGGCCGCACGGAGCCGCGCCTCACGCGCCGGACGCATCAAGGGAGTCAAGCGACTGTGACCGAGGGGGCCCCGGCAGCATGACCAACATCCCCGAGACAGGGCGGACCCCCCGGGTCCAGATCCGGCTCGTCGTCATCCAGATCCTCGTCTTCTCCCTGCTCCTCACGCTGGGGGGCCGGCTCTGGTACCTCCAGATCCGCAACGGCAAGGAGTACACGGACGAGGCGAAGAACAACCACGTCCAGCAGGTCGTCCAGCCCGCCGTCCGCGGCTCGCTCCTCGACGCCCGCGGCGTCCCGCTCGCCGACAACGAGACCCGGCTCGTGGTCTCCGCGTCCCGCACCGAGCTCATGAAGATGAAGGACGACGGCAAGGCCGTCCTCACCCGGCTCGCCGACGTCCTCGACATGAAGCCGCAGGACGTCATCAACAAGATCCGGCTCTGCGACTCCGAGACGCCCAAGCCCTGCTGGAACGGCTCGCCCTACCAGCCGATCCCGGTCACCGACGAGGCCACCACCCAGCAGGCCCTCCAGATCCGCGAGCGCGCCGAGGACTTCCCCGGCATCACCGCCGAGCCCACCGCCGTCCGCCGCTACCCGGCCCCCGGCAAGTCCCGCACCTCCCAGGTCCTCGGCTACCTCTCGCCCGTCACCGACGCCGAGATCGAGAAGGCCAAGGACACCGACTCGCCGTTCCTCCGCTCGGACCAGGTCGGCCGCTCCGGCCTGGAGCGCACCTACGACAAGGAACTGCGCGGCAAGGCCGGCGTCACCCGCTACGAGGTCGACAACCTCGGCCGCGTCATCGGCCAGGCCAAGAGCGACCCCGCCGTCCCCGGCTCCAACGTCGTCACCTCCATCGACGCCCGCGTCCAGGCGGTCGCCGAATGGGAGCTGCACAACGCGATGGTGGAAGCCCGCAAGACGTACGACAAGAACACCAGCGAGAACTACAAGGCCGACGCCGGCGCCGTCGTCGTCATGGAGAACAAGACCGGCCGCATCGTCGCCATGGCCTCGCAGCCCGACTACGACCCCAACGCCTGGGTCGGCGGCATCTCCGCCAAGGACTACGCCGCCCTCACCGGCAAGGACTCCAACTTCCCGCTCCTCAACCGGGCCATCCAGGGCCAGGCCGCCCCCGGCTCCATCTTCAAGGTCATGTCGACCACCGCCGCCGTCAACGCCGGATACGAGTTCAACGGCCGCTACCCGTGCCCGTCCTCGTACGCCATCGGCGGGCAGGTCTTCAAGAACTTCGAGTCCCAGGGCCACGGCTCCATCACCCTCGGCCAGGCCCTCGAAGTCTCCTGCGACACCGTCTACTACGCCCTCGCCCACCAGCAGTGGCTCAACGACGGCGGCATGAAGCCGAAGAAGGACGCCAAGGACTGGTTCTACCGGACGGCCCATCAGTTCGGCCTCGGCGCCGAGACCGGCATCGACCTCCCCAACGAGGTCACCGGCCGCGTCCCCGACCGCAAGTGGAAGCAGGACTTCTGGGCGGCCAACAAGGACTACTGGTGCAAGATCGGCAAGCGCGGCGGCACCTACGTCCAGCAGCTCTCCTACGAGAACTGCCTCGAAGGCAACCTCATGCGCGCCGGTGACTCCGTCAACTACTCCATCGGCCAGGGCGACACCCTCGTCACCCCCATCCAGATGGCCACCATCTACGCCGCCATCGCCAACGGCGGCACCCTCTGGAACCCCACCGTCGGCAAGGCCGTCATCAGCCCCGACGGCAAGAAGGTCACCGAGATCAAGCCCAAGTCCCACGGCAAGCTCCCCATGACGGCGGAGACCCGCGACTTGATAGAGGAAGCCCTCGCGGGAGTCGCCACCCGCGGTACCGCCGCCTGGCGATTCGGCGGCTGGCCGCAGGACAAGATCCCGATGCACGCCAAGACGGGTACCGCCGAGGTCTACGGCAAGCAGACGACCTCCTGGTTCGCCACGTACACCAAGGACTACGCGATCGTCATGACGATCTCCCAGGGTGGTACCGGCTCCGGCGCCTCCGGCCCCGCCGTGCGCAACATCTACGACGCGCTCTACGGACTCGACGACGCCGGCAACCAGGACCTCAAGCGGGCCCTGCTGCCGCGGCCGCAGGCGACCCTGCCGAAGATCGAGGCCGACGGCTCCATCGACGCGCCCAAGATCAAGCCGTACGACCCCGAGGTCGGGAAGATCGACCCGAACGCGCCCGTGAAGGCGGACGGCACCACGCCCGACCCGGACCCCACGAAGAAGCCGGACGACGACGAGACCCTCGCGGGCCCGCCCGCGGGCCGGCACCGGGACTGAGAAGGAACCCATGACCGCACCCCACGGCTTCTCCGTCTCCCGGTACGCACCCGAGCGCGGCACCCTCGCCAAGCTGGCCGCCCGCGACTCGGTGCTCCGCCGGCTCGACTGGCCCATCCTGCTGTCGGCGCTCGCCCTCTCCGGCATCGGCTCGCTGCTCGTCTGGTCCGCCACCCGCGGCCGCACCGAGCTCAACCAGGGCGACCCGTACTACTTCCTCTTCCGGCACGTGCTCAACACCGGCATCGGGCTCGCCCTGATGATCGGCACGATCTGGCTCGGCCACCGCACCCTGCGCGGTGCGGTGCCGATCCTCTACGGCCTCTCCATCGTGCTGATCCTCGCCGTCCTCACCCCGCTGGGCGCCACCATCAACGGCGCCCACGCGTGGATCGTCGTCGGCGGCGGCTTCTCGCTCCAGCCCAGTGAGTTCGTGAAGATCACGATCATCCTGGTGATGGCGATGCTCCTCGCCGCCAAGGTCGACGCCGGCGACCAGCTCCACCCCGACCACCGCACCGTCGCCAAGGCCCTCGCCCTGGCCGCCCTCCCCATGGGCATCGTCATGCTGATGCCCGACCTCGGCTCCGTCATGGTCATGGCCGTCATCGTGCTCGGCGTCCTGCTCGCCTCCGGCGCCTCCAACCGTTGGGTCCTCGGCCTCATCGGCGCCGGCGTCCTCGGCGCGGTCCTCGTCACCGCCCTCGGCATGCTCGACGAGTACCAGATCAACCGCTTCGCGGCCTTCGCCAACCCCGACCTCGACCCCGCCGGCGTCGGCTACAACACCAACCAGGCCCGCATCGCCATCGGCTCCGGCGGCCTCCTCGGCGCCGGCCTCTTCAAGGGCTCACAGACCACCGGTCAGTTCGTCCCCGAACAGCAGACCGACTTCGTCTTCACCGTCGCCGGCGAGGAACTCGGCTTCGTGGGCGCCGGACTGATCCTCGTCCTCCTGGGCGTCATCCTCTGGCGCTCCTGCCGGATCGCCCGCGAGACCACCGAGCTCTACGGCACGGTCGTCGCGGCCGGGATCATCGCCTGGTTCGCCTTCCAGTCCTTCGAGAACATCGGCATGACCCTCGGCATCATGCCGGTCGCCGGACTGCCCTTGCCGTTCGTCTCCTACGGCGGCTCGTCGATGTTCGCCGTGTGGGTGGCGATCGGACTGCTCCAGTCGATCCGGGTACAGCGGCCCATGACGGCCTGACGGCGGCTAGATTCGAGCTATGGCGGAGACCAAGCGCGAGATCGAGCGGAAGTACGAAGCCACCGCGGGCACGGAGCTCCCGGACCTCACCCGGGTCACCGGAGTCGCGACCGTCCTGGACGACGGCGTCATGGAACTCGACGCCGTCTACCACGACACCCCCGATCTGCGCCTGGCGGCCGACGGGGTCACCCTCCGCCGCCGCACCGGCGGGAGCGACGCCGGCTGGCACGTGAAGTTCCCCGTCGCCGCCGGAATCCGCGACGAGATCAGAGCCCCGCTCAGCGACACCCTGCCGGACGCGCTCGCGGGGCTCCTGCGCTCCCGGGTCCGCGACGCCGACATCGTCCCGGCGGTCCACCTCCACTCCTCCCGCGACGTCCGCCACCTCCGCGCCGCCGACGGCACCCTCCTCGCGGAACTCTCCCTGGACACGGTCCACGCCGAACGCCTCCCGGACGGGGGAGAGGCCACCTGGACCGAGATCGAAGTCGAACTGGCGGACGACACCGACGACGAGACGATCCTCGACGCGATCGAGAAACGCCTGAAGAAGGCGGGCATCACCCCGTCGAACGCCCCGTCGAAACTGGCGCGGGCACTGGAGGAGACCGGCGCCGCGCCCCGCTCGCGGACCACCCCCGGAAAGCCCGGCACCGCCGGAGCCGCCGTCCTCGCCTACGTACGCGAACAGGTCGAGGCGATCGTCGCCCTCGACCCCGCCGTCCGCCGCGACCTCCCCGACGCCGTGCACCAGCTGCGCGTCGCCTGCCGACGGCTGCGCAGCGCCTTCAAGACGTACCGCGCCGTCCTCGACCGGGACGTCACCGACCCCCTCGGCGACGAGCTGAAGTGGCTCGCCGGCGAGCTCGGCGCCGCCCGCGACCAGGAAGTCCTCACCGAGCGGCTGAGCGCCCGGATCGACGACGTCCCCAAGACCCTCCGCCTCGGCCCCGTCAGGGCCCGGCTGCGGATCTGGACCTCCGCCCGCGGCACCGGCGCCCGGCGCAGGGCCCTCGCCGCCCTGGACTCCGACCGCCACCTGGCCCTGCTCGAAGCGCTCGACGCGCTGCTCGCCGACCCGCCCCTGCGCAAGGCCGCCCGGCGCGACGCCCGCAAGGTCCTCGCCCGCGCCGTCCTCAAGGACCACGACCGCCTCGCCGGCCGCGTCGACGACGCCCTCGCCCTCGACCCCGGCCACGAGCGGGACCTCGCCCTGCACGCGGCCCGCAAGGCCGCCAAGCGCGCCCGGTACGCCGCCGACGCGGCCCGCCCCACCCTCGGCAAGCCCGCGAAGAAGCTCGCCAAGCGCGTGAAGGCCGTCCAGACCCTCCTCGGCGAACACCAGGACGCCGTGGTCGCCCGCGCGACCCTCCGGGAACTGGCGGTCCAGGCCCACGCCGCCGGCGAGTCCGCCTTCACCTGGGGACTTCTCCACGGCCGCGAGGAGGCGGCGGCCGCGGAACAGGAGCGGGAACTGCCCGCGGCGTGGGCGCGGGCCTCGGCCCCGAGAATCCGGGCGGCACTGAGCCGCTGAGCACCGGGGTACGCTTGAGAGTCGCCCCCCTGCCAGCTCACGAAGGTTCGAGATGTCTGCTGCCGAGTCTGTCTTCCCGCAGCTCGAAGCTCTGCTCCCGCACGTGCAGAAGCCGATTCAGTACGTCGGTGGAGAGCTGAACTCCACGGTCAAGCCGTGGGAGTCCGCCGACGTCCGCTGGGCGCTGATGTACCCGGACGCGTACGAGGTCGGCCTGCCCAACCAGGGCGTCATGATCCTCTACGAGGTGCTGAACGAGCGCGAGGGCGTCCTCGCCGAGCGCACCTACAGCGTGTGGCCGGACCTCGAAGAGCTGATGCGCGAGCACGACGTGCCGCAGTTCACCGTGGACAGCCACCGCCCCGTCGGCGCGTTCGACGTCTTCGGCCTGAGCTTCTCCACCGAGCTCGGCTACACGAACATGCTCACCGCCCTCGACCTGGCGGGCATCCCGCTGGAGTCGAAGGACCGGACCGTCGACCACCCGATCGTGCTCGCCGGCGGCCACGCCGCGTTCAACCCCGAGCCGATCGCGGACTTCATCGACGCGGCGATCATCGGCGACGGCGAGCAGGCCGTCCTCGACATGACCGAGATCATCCGCCAGTGGAAGGCCGAGGGCCGGCCCGGCGGACGCGAGGAGGTCCTCTTCCGCCTCGCGAAGACCGGCTCGGTCTACATCCCGGCGTTCTACGACGTCGAGTACCTGCCGGACGGCCGCATCGGCCGCGTCGTCCCGAACAAGTCGGGCGTCCCGTGGCGCGTGTCCAAGCACACCGTCATGGACCTCGACGAGTGGCCGTACCCCAAGCAGCCCCTCGTGCCGCTCGCGGAGACCGTCCACGAGCGCATGTCCGTCGAGATCTTCCGCGGCTGCACCCGCGGCTGCCGCTTCTGCCAGGCCGGCATGATCACGCGCCCCGTGCGGGAGCGAAGCATCACCGGCATCGGCGAGATGGTCGAGAAGGGCCTCAAGGCGACCGGCTTCGAGGAGGTCGGCCTGCTCTCCCTGTCCTCCGCGGACCACACGGAGATCGCCGACATCGCGAAGGGCCTGGCCGACCGGTACGAGGAGGACAAGATCGGCCTGTCCCTCCCCTCGACCCGCGTCGACGCCTTCAACGTCGACCTGGCGAACGAGCTCACGAGGAACGGCCGCCGCTCCGGCCTCACCTTCGCCCCCGAGGGCGGCTCCGAGCGCATGCGCAAGGTCATCAACAAGATGGTCTCGGAAGAGGACCTCATCCGTACCGTCTCGACGGCCTACGGCAACGGCTGGCGCCAGGTGAAGCTGTACTTCATGTGCGGCCTGCCGACCGAGACCGACGAGGACGTCCTGCAGATCGCCGACATGGCGATGAACGTGATCGCCGAGGGCCGCAAGGTCTCCGGCCAGAACGACATCCGCTGCACCGTCTCCATCGGCGGCTTCGTCCCCAAGCCGCACACCCCCTTCCAGTGGGCCCCGCAGCTCTCGGCCGAGGAGACGGACGAGCGCCTGCGCAAGCTCCGCGACAAGATCCGCGGCGACAAGAAGTACGGCCGCTCGATCGGCTTCCGCTACCACGACGGCAAGCCCGGCATCGTCGAGGGCCTCCTCTCCCGCGGCGACCGCCGCCTCGGCGCGGTCATCCGCGCGGTGTACGAGGACGGCGGCCGCTTCGACGGCTGGCGCGAGCACTTCTCGTACGACCGCTGGATGGCCTGCGCCGAGAAGACCCTCCCCGAGGTCGGCGTGGACGTCGCCTGGTACACCACCCGCGAGCGCACCTACGAGGAGGTCCTGCCCTGGGACCACCTGGACTCGGGCCTCGACAAGGACTGGCTCTGGGAGGACTGGCAGGACGCCCTCGACGAGACCGAGGTCGAGGACTGCCGCTGGACCCCGTGCTTCGACTGCGGCGTCTGCCCCGCGATGCAGACCGAGATCCAGGTCGGCCCGACGGGCAAGAAGCTGCTGCCGCTGACGGTGGTCAAGTAGTAACGCTTGCGTGACGGCCCGGCGAAGGGGAAACCCTTTGCCGGGCCGTCGCGTCGTTTCGGGCATGAACACGGAAAACCCGGGCTGTCTCACGGGAGTGGCGCGTGCCGTCGCCCTGGTGATCGTCCTGCCCGTCCGGCTGGTCTGGGACGCCTTCGCCTTTCTGATGAAGCAGCTGTGGCGCTGGGTCCTCGCGCCGGTCGGCCGGGCCCTCGGATGGCTGATCCACTACCTCGTCGTGATCCCGCTGCGGTTCCTGTGGGAGTGGGTGATCGTCCCGGTCGGCCGGGCCCTGTGGTGGGTGATCGACCTGCTCGTCGTCACCCCGCTGACCTGGCTGTGGCGCTGGGTGCTCCTCCCCGTCCTCAAGGGGCTGTGGTGGGTCGTCGACCTGCTGGTCGTCACCCCGCTGGGCTGGCTCTGGCGGTACGTGCTCGCGCCCGTCGCCCGGGCGGTCGGCGCCGCGCTCGCCTGGGCCTGGGACCTCGCCGGACAGATCCTGGGGGCCGTCGGCCGGGCGATCGGCTGGGTGCTGTGGAACCTCGTCGGCCGGCCCCTCGCCTGGGTGTACCGGACGGTCCTCACCCCCGTCGGCCACTGGCTGCGCACCTGGGTGTGGGCGCCCGTCGCCGCCGCCGCGCGCGCCGTCCGCACCGCCGCCCGTGAGGTCCGGATCGCCCTCTTCGGCGGAGCCCGCTGACCCGGCCCGGGGAACCGGAGGTGGCCCGGGCGCGTACTCTGGGTAGTACAGCGAACGTCCCCGGCGCGGCGCCCGCCCCCGAGATCTCCCCGCGGAAGCGGGGGTGAACCGGGCGGGACCCCTGGGGCAACCCGTACATCTCGTGGACGGCGCGCACCCGCGCCGCCCCGCACCGAGGAGAAGAACCACTGGGCAAGCGACAGCCCGAAGGCCCGCCGCCCGCACCGGCGGTGCAGCGCATCCGACTGCGCTACACCAAGCGCGGCCGCCTCCGGTTCACCAGCCACCGTGACTTCCAGCGCGCCTTCGAGCGTGCGCTGCGCCGTGCCGAGGTGCCCATGGCGTACTCGGCGGGCTTCACCCCGCACCCCAAGGTGTCGTACGCCAACGCCGCCCCGACGGGTACGGGCTCCGAGGCCGAGTACCTGGAGATCGCGCTCACCGAGACGCGCGACCCGGAGACCCTGCGGGTCCTGCTCGACGAGTC
Source organism: Streptomyces sp. NPDC055815 (assembly GCF_053616475.1). NCBI lineage: Bacteria > Bacillati > Actinomycetota > Actinomycetes > Kitasatosporales > Streptomycetaceae > Streptomyces > Streptomyces sp. NPDC055815. Next base: position 18,842 of record NZ_JBSHDU010000062.1, read on the forward strand.
CCTCCCGGCGGGCCTCGACATCACCGACGCCGTCGAGGCCCGGACCTCGGGTCTCGCCGACCGGCTCACCGCCTCCGTGTGGGAGCTGCGCCTGGAGGGCGTCGCCGTCGGGGAGGCCGAGAAGGCCGTCGAGGCGTTTCTCGCCGCCGAGACGGTGGAAGTACAGCGCAAGACCAAGAACGGAGTCCGCACCTTCGACGCCCGTTCCGCCGTCACCGAGCTGACAGCACTCCGTCCCCAGGGTGATCCCCAGGGTGATAGGCCGCTGGACAGCGCCTGTGCGATACTGCGGCTGGTTGTTCGGCACGTGACACCTGCCGTGCGACCCGACGACGTCCTGTCCGGTCTCCGAGCTGTGGCCGACCTGGCGCCGCCGGTCCCCGCTGCGGTGACCAGGCTGGCGCAGGGGCTCTTCGACGAGGAGTCCGGCACGGTGACCGACCCGCTCGCGCCCGACCGCGAGGCAGTCACGGCCGCTTCACCCACGGCCGCCGCGACCGCCCCGGCGACGGCGCCGGGTACCGGTACCGCGTAGGGAGCGGTCGTCGTAGCGCCGCCCTGGTACTCGGGAGCCACCTGGGTCGGGCAGCGCACTGACCAGGAGACTTTCGCCAGGCCGTCCGCACAGGGCGTACGGAACCGGCGAGCCAGACATACAGCTCCCGTGCGGCGCCCGCGCCCCGGACGGCGGCACCGCGCCACTGGCGCGACCGTGCCGCCGGACCGGAACCAGGCGCGGCGCCCGGGAGCGTGACGGGAGAACCGCCCGCATGCTCGAGTCCAACGAAGACACCAACGCCCCCGGTGACAAGCTGCCGCCGCGCCGCAGGCGCCGCGCCGCTTCCCGCCCCGCCGGTCCGCCGGTGACGGGCGCGACCGCCGAGACCCCGGCGACCGAGGCCCCGGCCGTCGAGGCCGCCCCGGCCGAGACCGAGGCCGCCCCCGCGCCGCGCACCCGCCGCCGCGCCACCCGCAAGGCCACCGCGCCTGCCGTGGAGGCCGCGGTCGAGGCCGCGGTGGAGCCGGTCGTCGAGACCCCCGCGGCCGAGGCCGTCGAGGAGGCCCCCGAGGCCGCCCCCGCCCGCCCGCGCCGCCGTGCCACCCGTAAGGCCACCTCGCCGGTGACGGCAGTGGTCGCTGAGGAGGCTGCGGAGCCCGTGGTCGCTGCCGCTCCGGCCGCCGAACCGGTGGTCGCTGCCGCTCCGGCCGTCGAGACCGCCGTCGACGAGGCCGCCGCCGCGCCGCGGACCCGCCGTCGTGCCACCCGTAAGGCCACCTCGCCGGTGACCTCCACGGCCGTGGTCGCTGAGGAGGCTGCGGAGCCCGTGGCCGCCGCCGAGCCGGCCGCCGAGCCCGTCGTCGAGGCCCCGGTCGTCGAGGAGGCCGCCCCGCCGGCCCGTACCCGCCGTCGTGCCACCCGTAAGGCCACCTCGCCCGAGGCGAGCACCGAGGCCGCCACCGGCGAGTCGCTGCCGACGTCCGCCGTCGAGCAGATCACCTCCGACGAGGCCGAGGTCGCCGCCGCCGAGACCGCCGCCACCCGTGGCCGCGGCCGTCGCCGCGTCACCTCCCCGCAGTTCACCTCCGAGCCGGCCCCGGCCCGCGAGCCGCGCCGCGCCGCGCGCCCCGCCGTCGCCGTCTTCCAGGCCCCGGTCTTCGCCGAGCCGATGTTCCAGACCCCGGAGACCGCCGCCGCGGCCGCCGCCGCCGTGGTCGAGGAGCCGGAGGAGGAAGAGACCGTCGAGACCGTCGAGACGGTCGAGGCCGTCGTCGAGGCCGAGCCCGCCGAGCGCGCCGAGTCCGGCTCCCGCCGTCGCCGTCGCCGCCGTGGCGAGCCCGTGGCCGTCGCCGTCGAGCCCGTCCCGGCCACCGTCGCCGACGAGCCCGAGGTCGAGGCCGTCGCCGACGAGATCGAGGAGGCCGAGGAGGTCGAGGAGACGGACGAGTACGAGGACCGTCCGTCCCGCCGTCGCCGCCGTGGCGGCCGCCGCCGCCGTCGCGGTGAGCTCGCCGAGGTCGAGGAGACCGAGGAGGGCGAGGAGCCGCACGCCGAGGAGGAGGCCGAGGAGGCCGAGGAGGGCGAGGAGGAGCCGGAGGAGGCCGAGGCCTACGCCGGCGGCTCCAGCAGCTCCCGTCGTCGCCGCCGTCGCCGCCGTCGCAGCGGGGACGCCGCCGCCGAGGCCGAGGGCGCCGACGAGGACGGCGTCCGTACGGTCGTCAAGGTCCGCGAGCCCCGCCCGGCCCGTGAGAAGGCCGAGCCGTCCGACGAGGTCCAGTCCATCAAGGGCTCGACCCGCCTGGAGGCCAAGAAGCAGCGCCGCCGCGAAGGCCGCGAGCAGGGCCGCCGCCGCGTCCCGATCATCACCGAGGCCGAGTTCCTCGCCCGCCGCGAGGCCGTCGAGCGCGTCATGGTCGTCCGCCAGAACGGCGAGCGCACCCAGATCGGCGTCCTGGAAGACAACGTGCTCGTCGAGCACTACGTCAACAAGGAGCAGGCCACCTCGTACGTCGGCAACGTCTACCTGGGCAAGGTCCAGAACGTGCTGCCGTCCATGGAGGCCGCCTTCGTCGACATCGGCAAGGGCCGCAACGCCGTCCTGTACGCCGGTGAGGTCAACTTCGAGGCGCTCGGCATGGCCAACGGGCCGCGCCGCATCGAGTCCGCCCTCAAGTCCGGCCAGTCGGTCCTCGTGCAGGTCACGAAGGACCCGATCGGCCACAAGGGCGCCCGTCTGACCAGCCAGGTCTCCCTGCCCGGCCGTTACCTCGTGTACGTCCCCGAGGGCTCGATGACCGGCATCAGCCGCAAGCTCCCGGACACCGAGCGCGCCCGCCTGAAGACCATCCTCAAGAAGATCGTCCCCGAGGACGCGGGCGTCATCGTGCGCACCGCCGCCGAGGGCGCGAGCGAGGACGAGCTGCGCCGCGACGTCGAGCGACTGCAGGCGCAGTGGGAGGACATCCAGAAGAAGGCGAAGAGCGGCAACGCCCCGACCCTGCTGTACGGCGAGCCGGACATGACCGTCCGGGTCGTCCGCGACATCTTCAACGAGGACTTCTCCAAGGTCATCGTCAGCGGCGACGACGCGTGGGAGACCATCCACGGGTACGTCGGCCACGTCGCGCCCGACCTGGTGGACCGGCTGTCCAAGTGGACCAGCGAGGTCGACGTCTTCGCGACGTACCGGATCGACGAGCAGCTCATGAAGGCGCTCGACCGCAAGGTCTGGCTGCCCTCCGGCGGTTCGCTGGTGATCGACAAGACCGAGGCGATGATCGTCGTCGACGTCAACACCGGCAAGTTCACCGGCCAGGGCGGCAACCTGGAGGAGACCGTCACCAGGAACAACCTGGAGGCGGCCGAGGAGATCGTGCGCCAGCTGCGGCTGCGCGACCTCGGCGGCATCGTCGTCATCGACTTCATCGACATGGTCCTGGAGTCCAACCGCGACCTGGTGCTGCGCCGCCTCCTGGAGTGCCTGGGCCGGGACCGGACCAAGCACCAGGTGGCCGAGGTCACCTCGCTCGGCCTGGTCCAGATGACCCGCAAGCGGGTCGGCCAGGGCCTCCTGGAGTCCTTCTCCGAGACCTGCGTCCACTGCAACGGCCGCGGTGTCATCGTGCACATGGAGCAGCCGACCACCGCCGGTGGCGGTGGCGGCGGCAAGCGCTCGAAGAAGCGCGGCCGCGGCGGCGCCGAGCACGTCCACGAGCACGAGCACGCCGAGGCCGTGGAGCCGGAGACTGCCGAGGCCGAGGTCGAGACCGAGGCCGAGGTCGCCGCCGAGCTGGCCGCCCCGGTGGCCGTGCCGGTGCCGATCGCCCCGGACGAGGAGCTGTACGGCTCCGTCGCCGAGGCCGAGGCCGAGGCCGCCGCCACGCGCGGTCGTGGCCGCCGTCGCGCCACCCGCCGGGTGTCCGCGCCGGTCGTCTCGACGCCGGTCGCCCCGGCGCCGGTCGTGGAGACCGAGGCCGTGGACTTCGAGCCGAAGCCCGTCGCCGAGCCCGCCCCGGTGCCGGTCGCCGAGCCGGTCGTGGAGCCCGTCGCCGAGCAGGCCGCCGAGCCCGTGGCCGAGGAGGCGCCCGCGCCGGCCCCGCGTGGCCGTCGCCGCGCCACCCGTCGGGTGACGTCCCCGGTCGTCTCGACCACGGACGCCGCCGCCGAGATCGTCGCCGAGCCGGTCGCCGAGGCCGCTCCCGTCGCGGAGCCGGAGCCCGTCGTGGCGCCGGAGCCGGTGGCCGAGCCGGTCGTCGAGGCCGTCGCCGAGCCCGTCGTCGAGGAGGCCCCCGCGGCCGCCGCGCCGCGTGCCCGTCGCCGGGTGGTCCGTAAGGCCACCGCTCCCGCCGGTTCGCCCGCGGGCGCCGAGGAGGCGGCCGTCGTCGTGGTGACCACGGCCCCCGCCGAGGCCACCGAGGCGCCGGCCGAGGCGGAGGCCGCGCCGGCCAAGAAGACGGCCGCGCGCAAGACCGCGAAGAAGGCCACGGCCAAGAAGGCCGCCACCAAGAAGACGGCGGCGACCAAGAAGACCGCGGCGAAAAAGACCACCGCCAAGAAGGCCACGGCCAAGAAGGCGGCGGAGAAGACCGCGGCTCCGGCCCAGGACTGATCCACCGGGTGCGGGCCGTCCCTCCACGGGGCGGCCCGCACCCGCTCGGGCGAATTTGACCCCTTGTGGCAGCCGCCCGTAACCTAGACCGTCGGCGTGTCTGATCGACATGCCGCGCCTCTGAGCACCTCCCTCCCGCTCGTCGGGAGAGGCCGCTCGTCCGATTCCGGAACGCCGCGGGCCCCCGGGCCCGTGTGAGCGGCTGGCTTCAGAGGTTCCATCCCGAGTGAGAGAGAGATCCGCGTGTACGCCATCGTGCGCAGCGGTGGTCGCCAGCACAAGGTTGCTGTCGGCGACATCGTTGAGGTTGACAAGATTTCCACTGCCAAGGTTGGCGACACGGTCGAGCTCTCGACCCTGCTCGTTGTCGACGGCGACGCCGTGACCAGCGACCCGTGGGTCCTGGCCGGCATCAAGGTCACGGCCGAGGTCGTGGACCACCACAAGGGCGCCAAGATCGACATCCTGCGCTACAAGAACAAGACCGGCTACCGCCGTCGCCAGGGTCACCGTCAGCAGTACACGGCGATCAAGGTCACCGGTATCCCCGCGGCTGCGAAGTAAGAGGGACTGAGACATGGCACACAAGAAGGGCGCATCGTCCACCCGGAACGGGCGCGACTCGAATGCCCAGCGGCTCGGCGTGAAGCGCTTCGGCGGTCAGGTCGTCAACGCGGGTGAGATCCTGGTCCGCCAGCGTGGCACGCACTTCCACCCCGGCGCGGGCGTCGGCCGTGGCGGCGACGACACGCTGTTCGCCCTGCAGGCCGGTTCGGTGCAGTTCGGCACCCACCGTGGCCGCAAGGTCGTGAACATCGTTCCGGTCGCCTGATCGGAACACTTTGCGGAGGCGGACCTCACTTCCCGTACGGGAAGCGGGTCCGCCTTTCGCGTGTTACTAGATAGACATTCCGCACGTAATTCTCTGGAGGCACACCCATGACCACCTTCGTGGACCGCGTCGAGCTGCATGTCGCCGCGGGTAACGGAGGCCACGGCTGCGCCTCCGTCCATCGCGAGAAGTTCAAGCCGCTCGGCGGCCCCGACGGCGGCAACGGCGGCCGCGGCGGCGATGTGACCCTGGTCGTCGACCAGTCGGTCACCACGCTCCTCGAGTACCACCACTCCCCGCACCGCAAGGCGACCAACGGTCAGCCCGGTGCCGGTGACAACCGCTCCGGCAAGGACGGCCAGGACCTGGTCCTGACCGTGCCCGACGGCACCGTCGTCCTCGACAAGCAGGGCAACGTCCTCGCGGACCTCGTCGGCGAGGGCACCACCTTCGTCGCCGGGCAGGGCGGCCGCGGCGGCCTCGGCAACGCCGCGCTGTCCTCGGCCCGCCGCAAGGCCCCCGGCTTCGCGCTCCTCGGCGAGCCCGGCGAGGCGCGGGACATCGTCCTGGAGCTCAAGACCGTCGCCGACGTGGCGCTCGTCGGCTACCCGAGCGCGGGCAAGTCCTCGCTCATCTCCGTCCTGTCGGCCGCCAAGCCGAAGATCGCGGACTACCCCTTCACCACGCTCGTCCCGAACCTCGGCGTGGTCACGGCCGGCTCGACCGTCTACACGATCGCCGACGTGCCGGGCCTCATCCCGGGCGCCAGCCAGGGCCGCGGCCTCGGCCTGGAGTTCCTCCGCCACGTGGAGCGCTGCTCGGTGCTCGTCCACGTCCTCGACACGGCGACGCTGGAGTCCGAGCGGGACCCGGTCACCGACCTCGACGTCATCGAGGAGGAGCTCAAGCAGTACGGCGGCCTGGAGGACCGGCCGCGGATCGTCGTCCTCAACAAGATCGACATCCCGGACGGCCAGGACCTCGCGGACATGATCCGCCCGGACCTGGAGGAGCGCGGCTACCAGGTGTTCGAGGTCTCCGCCGTGGCTCGTACGGGTCTCAAGGAGCTCTCCTACGCCCTCGCCGGCATCGTCGCCGAGGCGCGCGCGTCCAAGCCGAAGGAGGAGGCGACCCGGATCGTCATCCGCCCGAAGGCCGTCGACGACGCGGGCTTCACCGTCACGTACGACGAGGCCGAGGACGTCTACCGGGTGCGCGGCGAGAAGCCGGAGCGCTGGGTCCGCCAGACCGACTTCAACAACGACGAGGCCGTCGGCTACCTGGCCGACCGCCTCAACCGCCTCGGTGTCGAGGACCAGCTGATGAAGGCCGGCGCCCGCGCGGGCGACGGCGTCGCGATCGGCTCCGAGGACAACGCGGTCGTCTTCGACTGGGAGCCCACGATGATGGCCGGGGCCGAGATGCTCGGCCGCCGAGGCGAGGACCACCGTCTTGAGGCCCCGCGTCCGGCGGCGCAGCGCCGCCGTGACCGTCAGGCGGAGCGGGACGACGCGCAGCGCGAGTACGACGAGTTCGACCCGTTCTAGCGGGTCGGCTGCGCCGGTCCGACGGACGGAGTCCGGCGCAGCCGTCCGAAGCCGGTGAGGCCCCTTGGGGCCGAGATGCTCGGCCGCCGAGGCGAGGACCACCGTCTTGAGGCCCCGCGTCCGGCGGCCCAGCGTCGCCGTGACCGTCAGGCGGAGCGGGACGACGCGCAGCGCGAGTACGACGATTTCGACCCGTTCCAGCAGTACCCCGGGGGCTTCCCGATCCCGTCGGAGGGGTCGGGGAGCTCCCGTAGGATCCTGGTGTGAGTAGCGTCCCCCCGCCCGAGACCGCAGGCCGGCTCAGTGTCGTCGTCATCGCCTACAACGACGAGGAGCTGGTCGCCCAGGCCATCGGCTCCGCGCTCGACCAGGGGCCCGTGGTGGCGGAGGTCGTGGCGGTCGACGACTGCTCCAGTGACGGGACGGCCGCGGTCCTCGGCGAGCTGGCCGCCCGGCACCCCCGGCTGCGGGTGGTGCGCCGCACCGAGAACAGCGGCGGCTGCGGAACCCCGCGCAACGACGGCATCCGCGCCGCCACCTCCCCGTACGTCATGTTCCTGGACAGCGACGACATCCTGCCGGCCGGCGCCGCCGAGGCCCTGGTCGCCGCCGCGGAACGGAACCGCGCCCCGGTCGCCGTCGGCGTCTGCGTACGGCGCGAACTGCCCGAGGGCCGGGACGTGCGCTGGCAGCCCGCCCTGTACCGGGAGCCGGCCGTCCTGGAGACGCCCGAGGAGCTGCGCCCGCTCGTCCACGACACGCTCTGCGTCAACAAGATCTACGACCGGGCCTTCCTCGACGAGCACGACATCCGCTTCCCCGACGGCCGCTTCGTCTACGAGGACTTCCTCTTCACCGCCCGGGTGTACGCCGCCGCTCCCCGCGTCGCCGTGATCCCCGACACCGTCTACGTCTGGCACGTGCGCCGCGCCGCCGCGCAGCTGTCGATCTCCCTGGACCGCGAGGGCGTCTCCAACTGGCGCGCCCGGATCGCCGCGCACGGCGCGGCCGTCGAGACCCTCGCCGAGGCGGGCCGCGCGGAGCTCGCCGCCGCCTGCCGCACCAAGTTCCTCGAACACGACCTGCGCATGTACGCCCGCGACCTGCGGCTGCGGGACGCCGGGCACCGCGCCGCATGGTGGGAGCTCACCCGCGCCCACCTGTCCGGCTTCGCCGACGAGGAGATCGCCGCGGCGGTCGCCCCGGCCCGCTGGACCGCCCGCTTCCTGCTGGCCGCGAAGGAGCCCCGCGACCTGCTCCGGCTGTCCCGGCTCACCGCCAACCCGGGCCGGCTGCTCCCGCCGTACGCCGGCGTCCGCACCGCCGCCGTCTGGGCCGACGACCTGCCGGAGGCCCGCCTCGACGGCATGGACGAACTGCCGCTCGACGGGCTGCCGCTCGTCGTGGACGCCGCGCTGCGCACCGGCGGGGGCGGCGAACTGCGGTTCACCGTCCGCGACCTGTACGGGCGGCTCGCCGAGGCCGGGCCCGTGCGCGCGGAACTCTCCTTCCTGCCGCGCGGCGACAGCGAGCCCGCCCGTACCGAGGAGGCCGCGCTGAGCGCCGTCACCGGGGCGGACGGCACGGCGGAGGCCTGGACCGCCCGGGTCCCCGTCGGGCTCACCCGGCTCGCCGGATCGGGCCGGCGGCGGGGACGCGAGGGCGTCCAGCTGTGGGACATCGGCGTCACCGTGACGTGTGCGAACGGTGAGTCGTTCACCACGTCGCTGCGTGCGCCGGACGCCTCCCAGCGGCGCTCGGTGCTTCCGAGCAGCCGGTACGGTGTACTCCTGGTGCAGCCGTACACCACGGCCAACGGTTCGCTGGCGGTACGGATCGCACCCGGCGCACGGGACGGGTTCCGGGCGGTCAGGGCCCGGCTGCGTCGGCTTGCCCGCAGTTCACAGTGAAAGGGTTTGGGGCACTATGACTTATCTGATCACCGGCGGCGCCGGATACATCGGCTCCCATGTGGTCCGCGCCATGACGCAGGCGGGCGAGCGGGTCGTCGTCCTCGACGACCTGTCCACGGGCTACGAGTCGAGAATCCCCGAGGGCGTCCCCCTGGTGGTCGGCTCCACCCTGGACCGTGAGGTCCTGGACCGGACGATCGCGGAGCACGGTGTGACGGGCGTCGTCCACCTCGCCGCGAAGAAGCAGGTCGGCGAGTCCGTCGAGCTGCCGCTGCACTACTACCGCGAGAACGTCATCGGTCTCACGGTGCTCCTGGAGGCCGTCGCGGCCGCCGGTGTGCGCAACTTCCTCTTCTCCTCCTCCGCCGCCGTCTACGGCATGCCGGACGTCGACCTCGTCACCGAGGAGACCCCGTGCCTGCCGATGAGCCCGTACGGCGAGACCAAGCTCGTCGGCGAGTGGCTGGTCCGCGCCGCGGGCGCCGCGCACGGCATCTCGACGGCCTGCCTGCGGTACTTCAACGTGGCCGGCGCGGCGACCCCCGAGCTCGCCGACACCGGGGTCTTCAACCTGGTCCCGATGGTCTTCGAGCGCCTCGACGCGGGGGAGTCCCCGCGGATCTTCGGCGACGACTACGACACGCCCGACGGCACCTGCATCCGCGACTACATCCACGTCGAGGACCTGGCCGACGCGCACCTCGTCGCCGCGCGGAAGCTCGCGGAGTGGGCCGCGGCGGGCGCGCCGCGCGACCTGACCGTCAACATCGGCCGTGGCGAGGGCGTCTCCGTCACCGAGATGGTCCAGCTGATCAACGAGATCACCGGCCACACCACCGAGCCGCTGGTCACCCCGCGCCGGGCCGGCGACCCTGCCCGGGTCGTCGCCGCCGCCGACCGCATCGAGTCGGAGCTGGGCTGGAAGGCCCGTCACGACGTGCGCGACATGATCGAGTCGGCCTGGGCCGGCTGGGTCTCCCGCCGCGGCGCGACCGTCTGACCTCAGAACAGCAGAAAGGGCCGGGGAGCGTGACTCCCCGGCCCTTTCCTCTTGCTGTTCTGCGGTCAGCGCTCCAGGAAGGCGAAGAGCGCCTCCCAGCGGTCCGTGATCTCGTCGGGCGCGTACCGCTTCACGTTCTCGAACGCGGCGTCGCCCATCCGGTCCCGCAGCTCCTTGTCGGACATCAGCGCGCTCATGTGCCCGCCGAGCTCCATGGCGTTGCCGAGCCGCGCGAGCAGCCCGTCCTCACCGTCGCGGATGATCTCCCGCACGCCCGGCGCGCAGTCGAACGCGGCGCACGGCACACCGGCCGCCATCGCCTCCAGGAGGGTGATCGGGAAGCCCTCGGCGCGGGACGCCTGGGCGAACACCGACGCCTCCGAGAGGGCACCGAGGACGTCGTTCGTCCGGCCCATCCACTCCACGGACCCGTCGAGACCGAGGTCGGTCGTCCGGGCGCGCAGCGCCGTCTCCTCGTCGCCGGTGCCGTAGATCCGCAGCTTCCAGTCGGGGTGACGGGAGGCGATCTCGGCCCAGCTGTCGAGCAGCATGTCCACGCCCTTCTCGTGGGAGAGACGGCCGATGGAGACGACCAGCTTCTCCTCGCGGGCCACCGGGCGCTCCGGGACGAACGGCAGGGCGTTCGGCATGTGGCCGACGTTGTCCATGCCCGCCCGGATCCACCGGTCGGCGTCGCCCGGCGTGAGGACGAGCATCCGGTCGACGTCCTGGTAGTACCGCTTCACCCGGGCCAGCCGGGAGGACGCGGCGCTGGCCTCGTACGACTCGTGGCTCATGCCGATGACGGTGAGCCCCTTGGTGTCGGCGAGGGAGACCCACTCCATCGCCCACACCTGGGTGACGATCACCACGGAGCCCGGGCGGGCCGCCCGGAACAGGGCCGTCATTCGGTCGGCGCGCTCCCGCATGCCCGCGGCGCGGGCTGCGTGCCGGCGCCGCTCCGCCGCGTTGAGCTTGCCCTTGATGCCCCGCAGCGGCTTCACCTGCGGCGGGTGCGCGTCGTACAGGGTGGTGGTGGCGTACGGCAGCGGGTCCGGGAACTCGTGCTGCCGGCCGGCGGGGGCGGGGGTGATGCCGATGACGTGGACTTGGTGACCGCGGTCGGTGAACGCCCGGGCCATCTGGTGCGTCCAGGTCGTCACACCGCCCATCTCGTCCACGCTGTTGGAGACGATGAAGATGTCGCGGCCGCCGGACACGGTGGTCTGGTTGGTCACTTCCCGCTCCTGCTGAAGAACTTGGCGACGATCTGACGGGCCGCGTCACCCCGGTCGTACTCGCTGAACTCTGCGTTGAACCGCTGACGGGCGGCCGCGTACTTGGTGTCGGCCTCGTCCTTGAAGTTGGAGATCACTCCGTAGAGCTCCTCCTCCGTGGCGACGACCGGGCCCGGCGCGCGCTCCTTCAGGTCGAAGTAGGTGCCCCGGTTCTCCTTCGCGTACTCCTCGTAGTCGTACGTGAAGAAGATCATCGGACGGTCGAGCAGCCCGTAGTCGAACATCACGGACGAGTAGTCGGTGATCAGCCCGTCCGCGAGGGCGAGCAGGGGAGTGATGTCGTGGTGCGACGACACGTCGATCACCCGGCCGCGCACCGACGGCGGCAGCGTCACGCTGTTCAGGTAGTGGGTCCTGATCAGCAGGGTGTGGGTGTCGCCGAAGCGCTCGGCGAACTCCTCGACGGAGAACGGCGCCTTGAACTGCTGCACCTTGCCGCCCGGGGCGGCCCGGAAGGTCGGCGCGTACAGCAGCACCTTCTTCTCCGGGTCGATGCCCAGCTCGGCGGCGAGCGGGCCGCGGTCACGGGTGCCGGTCTCGGCTTCCTTGCGGCGCGCCTCGGCGAGGTCGTCGTTGCGCGGGTAGCCGACGGGCAGCAGCACCTCGTCGCGGAGCCGGAAGCCCTTCGCGAGGGTGCGCCGGTCGTGCTCGCCGCGGATCAGGAAGTGGTCGAACCGGTCCAGCGACTGCTGGAAGGACGCCTGGGCGGCGAGCCCGCGCGCCTTGGTGTTCGGCTCGTCGAAGCCCATCCGCTTCAGGGCGGTGCCGTGCCAGGTCTGGATGTACGTGGTCCCCGGTCGCTTGGCGAGCCGCAGCGGGAAGCCCTGGTTGTCGATCCAGAACTCGGCCTGGGCCAGTGCCCGCAGGTACTGCCAGCTCCAGCGCTTCACCAGGGTCGCGTCCTTGGGGAAGCCGGTCGGCTTGGCGCCCGCGTAGGACCAGACGGCCTCGAACTTGACGCCCTGGCGGCGCATCTCCTCGTAGATCGCCTTCGGGCTGTCGCTGTACTGCTTGCCGAGGTGGCTCTCGAAGACGACGAGCCCCTTCTTGATCGGCAGCTTGCTGTACAGCTCGTGGTAGACGCGGAGCTTGGTCTCGCCCGAGTTCAGGTCCCGCTTCGCCTTGAGCAGCCGGCGCAGGCTCGTCTTGGCCAGTTCGGCGGGGCGCCCGTGCATCGCGCCCTCGATCATCGCCGAGGTGTGCACGGCCGCCTTGCCCTCGGCGGCGAGCACGTACGACAGGTTGCCCTTCTTGGTGATCTCCGGCACGAAGCGGTCGGAGACCAGCGAGGTCAGCCGGGGGCGGACGCGCAGGGAACGGGCCTCGTCGAGCGGGGTCCCGCCCACGGAGACGCGGGTCCTGAGCTGCTCGCCGTCGACGGAGAGCATCAGCCGGACGTCCCAGACGGCGTCGATGATGCCGAGCGGGCGGACGGTGCGGGCCACGTCGACCGTGCCCTCCCACTCGATCCACTCGCCGGTGTGGCGGACCGAGGTCACGGGGATGCGGGCGGTCTTGCCGCCGACGCTGCGGCGGGCCGAGAATTCCAGGACCGCCTGGAGCTTCGCGTCCGGGCGGATCCGGCCCAGCGGGTTGACCACCCGGCCGGCCAGCTTCACGACGCCGTCCGTGCTCTCGTACGAGGTCAGGCGGTTGCCCAGGACCAGGGAGGTGAGCGGCTTGGCGTGGTAGCCGGCGGCGGTCATGTCCAGGATCTCGCGACCCTGCTCGCTGTCGAGGTGCTGGTCGCACCAGTAGACCTGGCCGTCCCGCTCGGCGAGCGGGCTGGTGAGCCGGCCGGGGTTGGTGAGCGCGTCGGTGGCCGGGAGCAGGTTGTCCCAGTCCTCCTTGCTCAGCAGGTAGGCGCAGATGGCGTGCAGGCGCTGGACCTCGGAGTACGCCTGGGGATCTATCTCGGCGAGGTAGCCGTTGGCCAGCTCTGCGAACTCGCGCCGGTAGTCCTCGTCGAGGAGCGCGAGGTCGCGGAAGTGGAGGACGAGGTCGTGCTTGAGGAACTTGATGTCCTTGCGGTACTTCAGGTCCTCGTAGCCCTTGCTCTCCAGCAGGGCGTCCACCCGGCGGTGGATCTCCATCCGGTGGACGAAGTTCGCGATCTCGTGACGCCGGTTGCTGATCGACTTCGAGGCGGCGCTCTCCTGCACGTTCCAGTAGTAGACGTGGTTCGGGATGAGCGTGATCCGGCTCGCGGCGACGTACGCCTGGGCCGAGAAGAGCAGGTCCTCGTAGTGGATGCCGACGGGGAACTCCAGCGCCTGCTCCAGGAGGAACTCGCGGCGGTAGCACTTGTTCGTCGACAGGGTGTCGAAGACCAGGAGGTCGGGCAGCTCGGTGATGGAGTCGATCGTCCGGGTCTGCGAGTAGATCCACGGGTACCACTCGGTGGTCTTCCGGTGGCGGCTGTCCAGGTGGACGCGGACGCAGAGGCCGGACACCAGGTCGGCGCCGGTGGACTCGGCCGCGTTCAGCATGTTCCGGCAGGCGTTCCGCTCCAGCACGTCGTCGCTGTCGAGGAACATGACGTAGGTGCCGGCGGCCTGCTGGATGCCGAAGTTGCGGGGCGCACCGCAGCCGCCGCTGTTCTGCGGCAGCTGGAACGCTCTGACCCGGTCCGGGGTCTCGGCGGCGAGCGCCTTGGCGACCTCGAAGGTGCTGTCCTTGCTGCAGTCGTCGACGATCACGACTTCGACGCCGTGCAGGCTCTGGTCCAGCACCGACCGTACGGCCGTCGGCAGACGCTCTGCGTCGTTGTAGGCGATGACGACCACGGAGACGTCAGGCACTTCCACCTCGATCCACTTGTCTTTCCTCCAGACGCACCCAAGCTACCTGGTGTTCCCCACCCCTTTTGTCGCGCCGTCCGGCGGTTACGCCGTCTGCCGTGTCCTGATCGGACCGGACAGGAGGGGGCAACCATCCGCACGCGTCAGGAGTCGCCCTTACGGGCGATGCCTGGTCAGCCGCGATACGTGCGGGCCGCTAGTGCCGCGAAACTACCTCACATCCCCTCGCGGCCGTCTTCCGGAAGTGACGGGGAACACACCCGTCCCCCGGATTCCGGAGCCGGAACCGGGGGGAGGGGCAGGGGCGCGGCAGCCGGATGTGTCCGACCCGACACGCGGAATGTGGTGTCGGGTGGCACTCGTCGGTCGGTCAGCCGCGGTGGATCCGGTCCACCTCGTAGTACTTGGCCGCGCACTGGGCCGCCCAGTCCCGCGCGTACACCTTGGTGAAGAAGGGCTCCGCGAGCCAGCCGATGTACATGGGGCGGTACGCGACGTCCGTGGCGCCGTGGGCGATCTCCGCGCGGATCCGCGTGTTCTGCCGGTCCCAGGCGATGCTCCGCGCCACCGTGCCGGTGGCCGTCGTGTGTACGGGGTGCACCAGGGCGATCGCGCTTCCCACGGCGAGCGCGCCCGCCGCGAGCAGCGTGACGGCGCGGGCCGCGCGGGCGGCCGGGCGGGGGGCCACGAGACGCCGGCCGAGCCGGTAGCCGGCCCAGGTGCCGTACGCGCAGAGGATGAGCAGCATCGGGACGAGGAAGTTCGTCCAGGTGCGGGCGTAGGTCCAGCCGGTGATGCCGTAGCCGCTCCGCAGGCCGTACGCGACGCCCAGGCTCGCGAGGGCGAGCAGCGGCAGCGGCAGGAGCGCCGCGAGGACCGTCAGGCCGCGCGGGCGGCCCCCGGCGGCCGCGGCACGGCGGCCGCGGCGGCGCGAGCGGCCGTCCTCGGCGGGGGAGGCGGGGAAGGCGGGGGCGGCGGGACGGTGGCCGGCGATCGGGCCGGCGAAGACGAGGCCCAGACCCAGCAGGACGCCGACGGCGAGGGCTCCCGCGTACGCCCACTGGTCACCGATGGTCTGCCACATGCGCCACCAGTCGTGGATCGTCTCGCCCACCTCGTCGAGCGTCAGCGGCTTCTTCGGGACCTGGGCCCGCCGCCACTGGGCGCCGGGGGAGGTGTACAGAAGGGCGAGACCGGCGGCGAGACCGACGCAGGCCGCGGCGCACCAGGTGGAGACGTACCAGTCCTTGGCCCAGCGCAGGCGGGGCAGGCAGAGGACGCCGACGGAGGCCGCGGAGATGCCGGCCACCATGGTGAACGGCTCGCTGAGCGTTCCTATGGCCATGCCGGTCAGGACGGCCGTGACCACGGCGGCGGGGCGGGCCCACCGGCGCCGGGAGCGGGCCGCGACGACGGCGACGACCACGGCCCAGAGGCCGATCACGCTCGGCAGCGTGTGGGAGATGGTGGCCGGCGCCCAGAGCAGCACCTGGTAGGGGCGCGTACCGGCGAAGAACAGCAGCGCCTCGATCAGACCCACGGCGGCCACGAGCAGCACCGCGGGGGGCTGCGGACGGCCGAGGGCGCGCAGCGCGGCGCGGGCGAGCAGGAAGAGCGCGACGCCCAGCGACACCACCAGGAAGGCCGGCAGCACCTTCGGGCCCAGCATGTCGTCGGCGTAGATCACGCCGCTGAGGAAGGCGTTGGTGACGCGGCCGTTCTGGGTGTTGTAGAAGTCCGAGGCGAGCCCGAAGGGACCCATGTCCCGGGCCTTCCAGAGGGCGCACCAGTCGTCGGACGTGGGGCGCACGTAGAGACCGAGGAAGGCACCGACCGCGAGCAGCGCGCCCGAGCCGACGGCGACGGCGAGCCCGATCCCGCCGAGGGCCCGCCGGAACCCCTTCCCACCGGGAGCGCCGGTGCCCGCTTCGTCCTCCGGAAGCGGTGTCTCACCGCGCTCAGAGATGGTGGTACTGCTCACCGGTGGTTGCTCCCCTGGCCTCAAGGCCGTCTCCAGTTGTGCCAAATACGTGAAGATGCCACGCATATTCACGGTCTTCCGTGATGCTTTATTGTATGGACGGCATGCCGACCGGGATGGCCACGCGGGGCACGCCCGACGGCCCCCACCCGCCTTGTACCGCACCGTGCTGTTCAAGGAAGAGTCTGCTGGTCGCCGCTCAGGGCGCGCCCTCGCTCATCCCGATGGAGTGAACGTTCCATGACCAAACTTTCCGTCGTCGTTCCCTGCTTCAACGAAGAGGACGTCGTCGAGCGGTTCGATGCGCGGATGCGTCAGGTACTCGACGCCCTCCCGGTCGACTACGAGATCTGCTACGTGGACGACGGCAGCTCCGACGGAACACTGGGCAAGTTGCGTGCCATTGCGGCTCTTCACCAGAACCGCACACAGTATGCCTCCTTCAGTCGCAACTTCGGCAAGGAGGCCGCCATGCTGGCGGGCCTCCGGAAGTCCACCGGCGACGCCGTGGTCATCATGGACGCCGACCTCCAGCACCCGCCGGAGCTCCTCGCGCGCATGCTGGACCTGCACCACCAGGGTCACGACCAGGTCATCGCGCGAAGGACTCGTGAAGGCGACAAGAAGCTCCGCTCCGCGCTGAGCCGTATGTACTACCGGGCCGTCAACCGCTGGGTCGACGTGGAGCTCACCGACGGCGTCGGCGACTTCCGGCTGCTCTCCCGCCCCGCCGTCGACGCGCTGCTCTCGCTGCCCGAGTACAACCGCTTCTCCAAGGGCCTGTTCTCCTGGATCGGCTTCGACACCGTCACCTTCGACTACCAGAACGCCGCACGCGAGGGCGGTGAGACGAAGTGGAAGTTCAGCTCCCTGGTCAACTACGGCATGGACGGGCTGATCTCCTTCAACAACCGTCCGCTGCGCATCGCGCTCTGGCTCGGGATGATGCTGAGCGGCCTCGCGGCCCTCTACGTGGTCTGGGTGGCCGTCGCCGCCATAGTCCACGGCGTCACGGCCCCCGGATACGTCACCCTGGTCGCCATCATCGTGGGCCTCGGCGGCGTGCAGATGATGATGCTGGGCCTGATCGGCGAGTACATCGGCCGCATCTACTACGAGACCAAGCGCCGCCCGCACTTCCTCGTGAAGGAGACCCACCGCTCCTTCGGGCACACGTCCGCCGAGCAGCTCGCCGCCGAGCGGGTCCGCATCTCGGCCACCGACGGAGAGCGCTGATGGGATCCGGCTCGCCCACCGCGGGGCGGGCACGGCTCGCCGAGATCTTCAGGTTCGGTCTCGTCGGCGGCGTCAACACCGGCACCTTCTTCGGCTGCTACCTGCTCCTGCACCCGTGGATGCCGTACTTCGCCGCGTACTCCCTGGCCTTCGTCCTGAGCATGATCGGCTCCTTCTTCCTCAACACCTACTTCACCTACCGCACCCGGCCGACGTGGAAGAAGTTCGCCCTCTTCCCGCTCACCAACGTCACCAACTACCTGGTGCAGAGCGTCGGCCTCTACGCCCTCGTCACCTGGGCCGGAATGGACGACAGGATCGCGCCACTCGTCGCGGCCGTCGTCGCCATCCCGTTCACCTACCTGATCTCCCAGCGGATCCTGGTGCCCCGCTCCGCCGAGGCGCCCGCCGCCGGTCCAGGGAGCGAAACGGACGAGCGGCAGCCCTCCCGGACCGCGTAGATTGCCTCGCAGCCGCGGCGGGGAGCACGCGGCGCGTGGGGACAGCCGAGTGAGGACGACGCAGGTGGCGACGCAGGTGACGGGACACGTGACGGGACAGACGGACGTGGCGAGGCAGTACGTGACGGAGGCCCGCAGGATCGTCGTCAAGGTCGGCTCCTCCTCGCTCACCACCGCCTCCGGAGGCCTGGACGCCGACCGGGTCGACGCCCTCGTCGACGTCCTCACCAAGGTCCGCAGCGGCGGCGAGAAGGAGATCGTCCTGGTCTCCTCCGGCGCCATCGCCGCCGGACTCGCCCCGCTCGGCCTCACCCGCCGCCCCAAGGACCTCGCCCGGCAGCAGGCCGCCGCCAGCGTCGGCCAGGGCCTCCTCGTCGCCCGCTACACCGCCTCCTTCGCCCGCTACGGCGTCCGCGTCGGCCAGGTCCTCCTCACCACCGACGACACCAGCCGGCGCGCCCACTACCGCAACGCGTACCGCACCCTGGACCAGCTCCTCGCCATGGGCGCGGTGCCCGTCGTCAACGAGAACGACACCGTCGCCACCGACGAGATCCGCTTCGGCGACAACGACCGGCTCGCCGCCCTCGTCGCCCACCTCGTCCGCGCCGACCTGCTCGTGCTGCTCTCCGACGTCGACGGGCTGTACGACGGCGACCCGTCCAAGCCCGGCACGTCGAGGATCGCCCAGGTCGCCGGCCCCGCCGACATCGCCCACGTGGAGATCGGCTCGGCCGGCAAGGCGGGCGTCGGCACCGGCGGCATGGTCACCAAGGTCGAGGCCGCCCGGATCGCCGCCGCCGCCGGCATCCCCGTCGTCCTCACCTCCGCGAGCCGCGCCGCCGACGCCCTCGCCGGCCGGGACACCGGCACGTACTTCCACCGCACCGGCCGCCGCTCCGCCGACCGGCTGCTCTGGCTCGCCCACGCCTCCACCCCGCAGGGCTCCCTCAGCCTCGACGACGGAGCCGTACAGGCCGTCGTCGAGGGCAAGAAGTCCCTGCTCGCGGCCGGAGTCGCGGCCGTCGAGGGCGACTTCGTCGCCGGCGACCCCGTCGAGCTGCGCGACGCCTCCGGCCGGGCCGTCGCCCGCGGCCTCGTGAACTTCGACGCCAAGGAGCTGCCGCGGATGCTCGGCCGCTCCACCCACGAGCTCGCCAAGGACCTCGGACCCGAGTACGAGCGCGAGGTCGTCCACCGCGACGACCTCGTCGTCATCCGCTGATTCGGCCGACGCCGAAACGGCTGAAAGTCTGGCCATCCGGAAGGGACGTTTACCAAAACCGCCCCATGTACCGCCTCGGGCTGGTCAACTTTGTCTCGGGGGTAAGACAAGGCGGGGTACAGCACCACACGCATCACACAGGAGGCCGCCGGTGAGACGAGCGCGCCCAGGGGCACCGCCCCGCGGGACTGCCGAACGCGCCCTGACCAGTGTCGAGGCCGGAGCCGACTTCGACGAGGCACGGGACAGGTCGGACAGGTCAGACAGGTCCACGGACAGGAAGACCGAGACGACCACCGAGACACGTGAGGAACGGCCGGTGTCCAAGCTCTGGCACATCACCCTCAGTGTGTCGGGCGTGGAGTCACCGCTGAAGGAGGTGCGGCGCGGGCTCGAACAGCTGGCCCATGACCACCCCTTCCTGCTGACCAGCCGCTATGCCAACGACCACGCCGAGATCCGGTACTGGGAGGAGGCCCGCGACCTGCACGACGCGGCGGCCGTCGCCCTGCGGCTGTGGGGCGAGCACCGGCAGACCGCCAAGCTGCCGCCCTGGGAGATCGTGGGCCTGGAGGTCATCGATCGCGAGACCTACCACCAGCGGATCGCGGAGGGCTACGGCCCGCCGCCCGCCGCACCGGTCGGCGTCCACCCCTACTGACGGACCCGTCTCGTGCCGGCGCGGGTACGTCTCGGAGTGCGGGATACGTGAGGGATGTCCGCGGGGGTGCCAGTACCCTGCGGACATGACCTCGCTCACGCCCCTCGACAACCTCTCCCCGGTCACCCGGGCCGCCTACCGGGCCCGTGGCGCCGCCGCCGAAATCGCGCCACTCCCGCGCGCGGCCAAGGACGACGCGCTCCTCGCGATCGCGGACGCCCTGGAAGTCCGTACCGCCGAGATCGTCGAAGCCAACGCCGTGGACATCGCCAAGGCCCGCGAAGCCGGGACCAGCGAGGCCATCATCGACCGTCTGACCCTCACCCCGGAGCGCGTCCGGGCCATCGCCGCCGACGTCCGCGACGTCGCCGCGCTGCCCGACCCCGTCGGCGAGGTCGTCCGCGGCTCGACCCTGCCCAACGGCATCGACCTGCGCCAGATCCGCGTCCCCCTCGGCGTCGTCGGCATCATCTACGAGGCCCGGCCCAACGTCACCGTCGACGCCGCCGCCCTGTGCCTCAAGTCCGGCAACGCCGTCCTGCTCCGCGGCTCCTCCTCCGCGTACGCCTCCAACTCCGCCCTCGTGACCGTCCTGCGCGACGCCGTCGGCGGCGCCGGGCTGCCCGCCGACGCGATCCAGCTCGTCCCCGGCGAGTCCCGCGATTCGGTCCACGAGCTGATGCGCGCCCGCGGCCTGGTCGACGTCCTCATCCCGCGCGGCGGCGCCTCCCTGATCAAGACCGTCGTCGAGGAGTCCACCGTCCCGGTCATCGAGACCGGCACCGGCAACTGCCACGTCTACGTCGACGCCCAGACCGACCTCGACATGGCCGTCGACATCCTGATCAACTCCAAGGCCCAGCGGGTCAGCGTCTGCAACTCCGCCGAGACCCTCCTCGTCCACCGGGACGTCGCCGCGGCGTTCGTGCCCAGGGCCCTCTCCGCGCTCGCCGAGGCCGGCGTCACCGTCCACGCCGACGAGCGGGTCCTCGCCCTCGCCGAGGGCTCCAAGGCCACCGTCGTCCCGGCCACCCCCGAGGACTGGGAGACCGAGTACCTCTCGTACGACATCGCCGCCGCCGTCGTCGACTCCCTCGACAAGGCCGTCGAGCACATCCGGATGTGGTCCTCCGGCCACACCGAGGCGATCGTCACCACCTCGCAGGCCGCGGCCCGCCGCTTCACCCAGCTGGTCGACTCCACCACGGTCGCCGTGAACGCCTCCACCCGGTTCACGGACGGCGGCCAGTTCGGCTTCGGCGCGGAGATCGGCATCTCCACCCAGAAGCTCCACGCCCGGGGCCCCATGGGCCTTCCCGAGCTGACCTCGACCAAGTACATCGTCACCGGCGACGGTCACGTGCGGTAACACCTCCTCAATCGGTACGGGCAGGGACGGGCAGGGAGGCTTCGCACTCTCCCTGCCCAAAACCACCTTCCGGGTCTACTCTGAATCCGTGCCGGACGACGTGGGGGGCAGGCCGTTCCAGGACGGCGGGGACCCCGAGGACTCTGTCGACCGCGGAGGCGCTGACGAGGTCCACGCCGACGTGGTCTTCGACGAGGCCTTCGTCAGGGCCGCCACCATCCACGAGCCCAGCGCGGTCGAGCGGCTCCTCGCCGCCGCCCAGGCCCGTGCCGAGGCCGAGGCCGCCCGCGCCCGCGCCGGCGGCGGATCCGTCGAGGACGACCCGTACGAGGACGGCCACGACCCCCTCGGCCTCACCTACGAGCCCGATGACATCGGCGACGACGCCAGCCCCTACGGCCGCCACGGCGGCGCCCTGCGCCCCTACCGGGGCCGCGCACGCTGGCTCCGGCCCGTCGCCTGGATCCTCGCCCTCGTCATGGGCGTCGGGATGGTCGCCCTCGCCTTCAGCGCCGTCTACCGCGGCGCGGCCGCCAACCGCGAGGACAAGGTCCCGCCGCCGGCCACCAGCGGCGTCGACACACCGAACCCGAACCCCGCCCCACCGGCCGCCCAGGCCCCCGCCCGCACCCCCGCGGTCGCCCCCGCGGCCCGGTCGGCATCACCCCGATAGGCGCCCCGCGCGCCCCGGCACACCCTGACGGCGGAATTCTTCCGAACTTGTCGTGTACCTGGGCGTTTACCGAAGCCCCGGCGGACCTACCCTGAAGGTATGGCAGGGCGTGGCGACCCGCCTGAGGGGACACCCGAGGGTCTCCCCGGCGGTGAGGACGAATACCGATCCGTCGTCTTCGACGAGGCGTTCATCCGGGCTGCCCACCTCCAGGAGTTCTCGGCCCAGGAGCGGATGGGCGGGCACGCCCAGGCCGTCCGCAGCCGCTCCTCCTGGGAGAGCCGGAGCGGCTCCCGCCAGGCGGTCCTGCTCGTGCTGCTGATCCTCCTGGCCTTCGGCACCGCCATCTATCTCGGCGTACGCAACCCGTACCAGCCCCCCGTCGACCAGCGGGCCGAGCCCCTGCGGACCACCGTCGTCCCGCTCGCCCCCCAGGGCACCGTCCCCGGCGGCACCCCCACCCAGCTCTTCGCCCACAGCCCCGCCGCCGAGTACCGCACCGGCGCCGCCGGCATCAACCTGCCCGTCGCGGGGCGCACCTCCCACTTCGCCGAGAGCCAGGTCGTCACCGGCCTGAGCATCGCCAAGGAGTACCTGGTGGCCTCCGCCCTGGAGCCCGACGTCCTCTCCGGGGCCACCGTCCGGCCCGCCCGCCTGCTGCTCGACCCGGACCTGCTGGAACAGTTCGACCGGAGCGTCGAGTCCCCCGCCGACGACGGCCGGCACGCCCTCGCGGGCTGGCTGGTCCGCTTCGACCCCCGGCAGGTGGCCCTCGCGGAGCCCGCCGCCCGGGTGCAGGGCACCCTCCGCTTCGAGGAGACGAGCCCCGACACCCTGGACGTCACCGCGGACCACACGTACACCTACGCGCTCCGCCCGGCCGCCCAGGGCGCGGGTCCGGTCGCCGCGGCGTCCCTCTTCACGGTCCACCGGGTGGTGCACTTCCGCTTCGACCGCGAGGACCTGCGCATGCACCGCGCCGAGCTGCTGACCAGCACCGTGGAGGCCGGGCCGCAGGCGTGCGGCGCCGACACCACGGGCTCCCTGAGGCCGCTCCTGGCGGGCGCGCGGGCCTCCGACGCGGGTGGCGGCCCGGCGGTCACCGACCCGTACGCCACGGCCCGGCCCGCCGCCCCCGCGCTGTGCGGAGCGCTGGCTCCGGGCGCTCAGCCCTCGCTCTGACCGTCCCCGGTCCCGTCGCCCGCCGGCTTCCCGGCCTCGCCGCCGTCCGTCTTCTGGGCGCCGTCCGCCTTCGGGCCGCTGTCCGTCTTCTGGTCGCCCTGGCCGCCGCCGAAGCGGTTGCGCAGCCGCCCGCCGAGGTCGCCCGCCAGGTCACCGGCGCCGCCGGCTATGTCCCCGACCAGCTTCAGCAGGGGATCCTTGCTGGTCCGCACCGTGTCGGCGTAGTGCCCGGCCGACTCGCGGAAGGAGTCCGTGACCGAGGTGTCCTTGTCCTCCGTGCGCTTCGGGTAGTGCCCGTCCATGATCCGCTGGAAGTCGCGGGTCTCCGACCACTTCCTCAGCTCCGCCGCCCGGACGGTGGTGAAGGGGTGCGAGCGCGGCAGCACGTTGAGGATCTTCAGGACCGAGTCCCGCAGGTCCCCGGACTTCTCGTACTCGTCGGCCTGGGCGAGGAACGCGTCCACGTTCATCTCGTGCAGGTGGTTGCCGCCGGCGATCTTCATCAGACCGCGCATCGAGGCCCGTACGTCCTGGCCGACGAGGAGGCCGGCCCGGTCGGCGGAGAGCTCCGACTTGCGGAACCACTCGCGCAGCGCGGTCACGATGGCCGTGATCGCGACCGTCCCCAGCGGGATCCACGCGATCTTCAGCGCGAGGTTGGTGAGGAACAGCAGCACCGTGCGGTACACGGCGTGTCCGGAGAGCGCGTGCCCGACCTCGTGGCCGACGACCGCCCGCATCTCCTCCTCGTCGAGGAGCTCCACCAGACCGGTGGTGACCACGATGATCGGCTCGTCGAGACCGATGCACATCGCGTTGGGCTTCGGGTCCTGGGTGACGTACATCGGCGGGACCTTCTCCAGGTCCAGGATGTAACAGGCGTCCCTCAGCATGTCGTTGAGGTGGCTGAACTGCGCGTCGCTCACCCGGACGGAGTCCGAGAGGTAGAGGAGCCGCAGGCTGCGCTCCGGCAGCAGCCCGCTGAGCGCCTTGAAGGCCGTGTCGAAGCCGCTGAGCTTCCGCAGCGCCACGAGGGCCGAGCGGTCGGCCGGGTGCTCGTAGGCCCGCGAGGAGATGCCCGGGAACCTCTTCCGCTGCCTGCTCGGCACGTTCCCCTGGTCGTTCTCGGTCATGGATGCCCCCTGTTCGTACGAGTCGGTGCTCGTCCCCCTGACTGACCCCAGCGTAGGCGGTGGCGCTACCGTGTGCCGGGGCCCTGTGGATAACTGGGGCACCGAGGACGACCGAAGGACACGACCGACATGCCGGACACCGCCGACGCCGCGGCCGAACTGCTCGCGACCGCCGCACAGCAGGGGCCGGGCGACACGCTCCGGATCGTGCTGCTCGTCTCGATCGTGGGCTGCGCGCTTGCCGCCTGGTTCCTGCTGCGCGGGTACCGCAGGGACGACACGGACGGCGACGGCACCGCCGGCGGCACGGACACCGACGCGGAGCGCGACGCCAACGCCTGAGTCGGCGTGAGCGCGCCGCGACCGCCCGCATACGATGTGCGCGAAGTCTCCGCTCCCATCCCCGATCGATAGGTCTGCCGAAGATGAGCCTCCACAGCACCGCCGCCCACCTGGTCACCCTCGCCGAGGGCGCCGAGCACGGCGGCAACCACGACAGCCTCAGCCCCTACCTCACCGGCTTCGGTGCCTTCGGTGCCCTGCTTCTGCTGCTGTGGATCACCACCCGCTTCAACCGCGACCGCTGAACCGGAGACCGCTGATCCGGCGTCCGCCGCCGTGCCAGTAGGCTCTGCACGCATGGGAGAGCAGGAAGTGCCTACTGGCGGGCGCGGCAAGCGCCGACTCGGCGTGATGGGCGGAACCTTCGACCCGATCCACCACGGACACCTGGTGGCGGCCAGCGAGGTCGCCGCCCTGTTCCACCTGGACGAGGTGGTGTTCGTACCGACCGGGGAGCCGTGGCAGAAGAGCCACAAGGTCGTCTCGTCGCCCGAGGACCGCTATCTGATGACGGTCATCGCCACGGCGTCCAACCCGCAGTTCTCCGTGAGCCGCATCGACATCGACCGCGGCGGCGCGACGTACACCATCGACACCCTGCGGGACCTGCGGTCTCTCAACAGCGACTCGGACCTGTTCTTCATCACCGGGGCCGACGCGCTGTCGCAGATCCTCACCTGGCGCGATGCCGAGGAGCTCTTCTCGCTCGCCCACTTCATCGGCGTCACCCGGCCGGGCCACGACCTCACCGACGACGGACTGCCCAAGGGCGGCGTCTCGCTCGTCGAGATCCCCGCGCTCGCCATCTCCTCCACCGACTGCCGGGCGAGGGTCGCGCAGGGCGATCCCGTCTGGTACCTGGTCCCGGACGGCGTGGTGCGCTACATCGACAAGCGCCAGTTGTACCGCGGCGAGTGAGCTTCGGGGAGGGCCACCGGTGAACGATCAGCAGCACCCGTACGACCCGTACTATCCGCAGCCGCAGATCATCGGCTACGACGAGTACGGGCAGCCGGTGTACCAGCAGCCGCAGGCACAGCAGCAGGCGCCCGCGCAGCACTACGACCCCTACGGACAGCAGCAGCCG
Source organism: Streptomyces sp. NPDC055815 (assembly GCF_053616475.1). Classification (NCBI taxonomy): domain Bacteria; kingdom Bacillati; phylum Actinomycetota; class Actinomycetes; order Kitasatosporales; family Streptomycetaceae; genus Streptomyces; species Streptomyces sp. NPDC055815. The sequence continues at coordinate 44,190 of NZ_JBSHDU010000062.1, forward strand.
CAGCAGCAGGCGTACGGCTACGACCCGTACGCCCAGCAGCAGCCGCCGCCCGCCCAGGAGCAGGGCCAGGCCCCGCAGTACGACCCCTACGGGCAGCAGGGCTACGCCTACCCGTCCTACGACACCGGGCAGCAGTGGGCCCCCCAGGCCGAGCCCGCCCCCGCACCCGCTCCCCAGCCCGTCCAGGCGCCCGTCCAGGCCGCGCCCGCCGCCCCGGTCGCCGCGCCGGCCGGAGTCCCCGGTCAGCGCCCCGCACCCGAGCGGCCCGCGCCGCCCCGGCGGGACGAGGACGACCGCGCGTACCGCACCGAACAGTTCTCGTTCATCGAGGAGCCCGACGAGGACTCCGAGGACGTCATCGACTGGCTCAAGTTCACCGAGAGCCGCTCCGAGCGGCGCGAGGAGGCCAGGCGCCGCGGCCGCAACCGCATCGTCGCGCTCGTCGTCGTCCTCGTGCTCGCCGTCGCCGGCGGCCTCGGCTACCTCTGGTCCGCGGGCCTGCTCCCCGGCTCGTCCGACCCGGAGCAGAAGGGCGGGACCACGGCGACCGGCCCGCAGCAGCGCGACACGATCGTCGTCCACCTCCACGACCTCAAGAACGGCAACACCTCCACCGCCCTGCTCGTGGACAACACCACCACCCGCCAGGGCACCACGGTCCTCCTCCCCAACTCGGTCGTCGTCGCCGACGCCGAGGGCTCGGGGACCACCCTCGGGAAGTCCGTCGAGGACGACGGCTCCAGCGGCACCCGGGAGGCCATCGGCAACCTGCTCGGGGCGAAGATCACCGGCACCTGGCGTCTCGACACCCCGTACCTGGAGAACCTCGTCGAGTCCGTCAGCGGCATCGAGATCGACACCGACGCCACCGTCCCGGACCCCAAGAAGGGCGCCGAGCCGCTGGTCAAGCAGGGCGAGAAGCAGAGCCTGAACGGCCGTGCCGCGGTCGCCTACGCCACCTACCGGGCGCCCGGCGAGGCCGAGGCCAAGCAGCTCCAGCGCTTCGGCCAGGTCATGTACGGGGTGCTGCGCAAGTTCTCCAGCGACCCCGAGGCGGCCACGGTCACCATCGAGACCCTCCAGCAGATCCTCGACCCCTCGCTCCCGGAGAAGGACCTCGGCGCCTCCCTGGCCAAGCTCGCCGAGCACGCCAAGGTCGGCGACTACAAGACGGCCCTGCTCCCGGTGGGGCAGGACGGAGCGCTGACCGAGGGCGCGAGCGACAGCGTGGTCAAGGACATCCTGGGCGGCAAGGTCACCGCCCCCGAGGCGGGCGAGGTGCCCCGGGTCTCGGTGCGGGACGGTTCCGGCAAGAAGGCGGCCGAGGCGGCCAGGGTCGCCCTGATCAACGGCGGCTACGCCTTCGTGGGCGGCGCCGACGCCCCGGCCCGGGAGGAATCGCAGATCCTCTACGGCGACGACAGCCAGAAGGCGACGGCGGCCGAGGTGGCCAAGACGCTGGGGCTGCCCGCCGGCTCGGTCGAGAAGGGCAAGCCCTCGGGAACGATCGCCGTCACCGTGATCCTGGGCCGGGACTACAAGGTCCCGGGGGCCCGCTGAGGGGCGCGCTGAGGGGCGTGTGAAAGCGCCCCGGAAAAACGCCGACGGGCGCGTCGGCGGTCCGTGAGACCCTGGAGGGGTACTGGACCGCCGACGAAAGCCTGCTTGTGACCGCCACGGACCGTTCCATCGAGCTCGTCAAGACCGCCGCCCAGGCGGCCGCCGACCGGCTCGCGCACGACATCATCGCGTACGACGTCAGCGACGTGCTGTCGATCACCGACGCCTTCCTGCTCGCCTCCGCGCCCAACGACCGCCAGGTCAAGTCGATCGTCGACGAGATCGAGGAGCGGCTGCAGAAGGAGCTCGGCGCCAAGCCGGTCCGCCGTGAGGGCGACCGCGACGCGCGCTGGATCCTGCTGGACTACGTCGACATCGTCGTCCACGTCCAGCACAGCGAAGAGCGGGTCTTCTACGCCCTGGAGCGGCTGTGGAAGGACTGCCCCGAGCTCGACCTGCCCGAGGACGCCCTGAAGACCCGCGGCAAGGCCGCCGAGCACGCCGCTCTGACCGGCGCCGACATCGAGGCCGGCTCCGGCCTCCCCGAGGGACCGGACGGTGAGCTGAGCTGAGCGCCACCAAGGGCGGCAGCGGTCGCCGCATCGTCCTCTGGCGTCACGGCCAGACCTCCTGGAACCTGGAGCGCCGCTTCCAGGGCTCGACCGACATCGAGCTGACGGAGACCGGCGTCGCCCAGGCGCGCCGGGCCGCACGGCTGCTCGCCGCGCTCAAGCCGGACGCCATCGTGGCCTCCGACCTGAAGCGGGCGGCGGCCACCGCCGCCGAGCTCGCCGCGCTCACCGGCCACGCCGTCGCCCACGACTCCGCCCTGCGCGAGACGTACGCGGGGGAGTGGCAGGGACTGACCCACGACGAGATCGTCGCGCGGTACGGCGAGCAGTACGCCGCCTGGAAGCGCGGCGAGCCCGTGCGCCGGGGCGGCGGCGAGCTCGAGACCGAGGTGGCCGACCGGGCCGCCCCGGTGGTCCTGGAGCACGCCGACAAGCTCCCCGTGGACGGCACGCTCGTCGTGGTCAGCCACGGCGGCACCATCCGCACCACCATCGGCCGGCTCCTCGGCCTGGAGGCCCGGCACTGGGAGAGCCTGGGCGGGCTCTCGAACTGCTGCTGGTCGGTGCTCGGCGAGGGCGCCCGCGGCTGGCGCCTGATGGAGCACAACGCGGGCACGCTGCCTGAGCCGGTCCTCGGCGACGACGACTGAGCCCCCCGACCGGCCTGCCGGACCCGGATTTCACTTTCCGGCAGGTCACAGGCTAAAGTTCTTCTTGTTCGCAGCGCGGAGCGCGAAGAACACGAGGGGCTATAGCTCAGTTGGTAGAGCGCCTGCATGGCATGCAGGAGGTCAGGAGTTCAATTCTCCTTAGCTCCACAGTCACCGGATCCCGTCCCCATCAGGGGGCGGGATTCGTCGTTCCGTCACCTCTTCGCCCGGTGCAGGACCTCGAGCCCCCGGCGGCTCTCCTCGTCGCTCGGCGTGTACGTCACGATCCGGCACTCCGGCATCCCGTTGACCGAGAGGGAGACCGAGGTCAGCCGGATCTCGCCCACCAGGTCGTGCCGGAAGGTCTTCACACGCGTCCCCGGGGGCACCACGTCTCCGCTGCGCCAGAGCCGGGCGAACTCCGGGCTGGTCTCCGCGAGGCGCCGTACGAACTCCTCCCACTCGGGCTCGCCCACATGACGGCCGTACGCGCCCCGCAGCTGGGCCACCATCAGCGGCAGCTCCCGCTTCCGGTCGACCACCGGGCACTTGGGCCCCGGCACGCTGAAGAGCGCCCAGAGCACGTTGCGTATGCCGAACGGGCCGGTGTCCAGTCCCGGTCCGTCCTGCATCAGGAGCCGCTCGTACAGGGCGTTGGTCGCCAGCACGTCGTACCGCGCGTTGTACAGCACCGCCGGGAGCGGGTGGAGGGCGTCGAGGATCCCCTGGATCTCCGGGCTGACCTCCGGGATGTCGGCCCCGGACCGGTCGGGGGCGTACGGCACTTCGGCGAGGTGGTAGAGGTGCTCGCGCTCCGGCCGGTCGAGCCGGAGGGTGCGGGCCACGGCGTCCAGGACCTGCGCGGAGGCGTTGATCGGCCGGCCCTGCTCCAGCCAGGTGTACCAGGTGACGCCGACGCCGGAGAGCTGGGCGACCTCCTCGCGGCGCAGCCCCGGTGTGCGACGGCGGAGTCCCGGCGGCATGCCCACGTCCTCGGGGGTCACCCTGGCCCGGCGGCTGCGCAGGAACGCGGCCAGTTCCGGTCGTCGTCGCTGCGCCGGCAGTGCTGCCACGATCGTCACACCCCCATGGTCGAGTCTCCGTGCCGCCGCTGCCAGGTGCTGTCGGTACCAGCATCGGCGGGCTCTCGTTACCCGTATCCGATCGCGGTCACGCTCGACGCATGACCTCGACCACGACACGTCCCGTACTCAGTAAAGACGGTGCCACCGACAACCGGCCCGGACTGCTGCTCGGCGTGGTGCTCGCAGCCCAGTTCATGGCACTCCTCGACGTCTTCATCGTCAACGTCGCCGCACCCACCATCAGGGCCGAACTCTCCGCGTCCGGAGGCGCGCTCCAGCTCGTCATCGCCGGATACACCATCTCCTACGCGGTGTTGCTGATCACCGGAGCCCGCCTGGGCGATCTGTTCGGCCACCGCCGGGCGTACCTCGGCGGGCTCGCCCTGTTCACGGCGGCCTCCCTCGCCTGCGGACTCGCCGCGGGCGCCGGGCAGTTGATCGCCTTCCGGCTGGTGCAGGGCGCGGGCTCCGCCCTGATGATCCCTCAGGTGTTGAGCCTCATCCAGCGCAACTTCACCGGCGAGCGGCGGGTCCGGGCCCTCAGCGCCTACTCCGCGGTCCTGGCCACCGGCGCCGCCGCCGGGCAGGTCGCCGGCGGGATCCTGGTGAGCGCCGACCTCTTCGGCACCGGCTGGCGGCCGGTCTTCCTGGTCAACGTGCCCATCGGGCTCGCCCTGCTCGTCCTCGGTGCCCGGGTGCTGCCCCGGGACGCCCACGCCGGGCCCACGCGTGCGCGTGCCCTCGACCTGCCGGGTCTGCTGCTGCTCGGCGCCGCCGTGTCCCTGCTGACCGTCCCGCTGGTCCTCGGGCAGGAGCAGGACTGGCCGCTGTGGTCCTGGCTCTGTCTCGGCGGCTCGCTGGTGTTCGCCGCCGTCTTCGGCGCGTACGAGTCCCGGCTCGCCCGGCGCGGCGGCGCACCGCTGATCGCCCCGCGCGTGCTGTGCGTCCCAGGGATGGGGCGGGCCGTCCTGTGGATCTCGGTGGCGATGGGCGTCAACGCCGGCTTCCTGTTCACCCTCACCCTGCACCTGCAGGGCGGGCTCGGCCACAGCGCGCTGCGCGCCGGTCTCACCTTCGGACCCGCCGCCGTCGTCTTCGGGGCCGTCGGCATGACCTGGCGGCGCTGGCCGGCCCGGCTGCACCGCGCGCTCGTCCCGGCCGGATTCCTGCTCGCGGCCGCCGCGGTCCTCGCCCTCGGCGGGCTGCTCGGGGACGGCGGCACCGGGGGCTGGGGTCTCTACCCGGCCCTGGGCGCGTTCGGCGCGGGGATCTCGATGGCCTTCAGTCCGGCCCTGACCGGGGCCCTGGCCACCGTACGGCCCGAGGACGCGGCCGACGCCAGCGGACTGCTCGCCACCGTCACGCAGCTCGGCCAGATCGTCGGCGTCGCCACGTTCGGCACCCTCTTCCTCGGCCGGTACGCGGGTTCCGGAGCCCAGGACTCCGCCGACGCGCTGTGGGCGACGGCCCTGGCCCTGGCCGCCGCCTCCGTCGTGGGCGCCGCGGCGGGACTGCCGCGACGATCACGCTGACCCTCTTGCGGGGCCATGGCAGAATCGGACGGCCGGAGGGGGACGAGGATCCGGACGGGAGGGTGACCCAAGTGCTCGGCGACAACGGCAGGGTGTCCTATGGGTGCACGGCCTGCGGCCACAGCTGGAGCTGATTGATGGGTGCACACAGGCGGAAGTGCGACTGGTGCGGCAGCGGCACGCCCATCGTGCGCGACATGGACCCCGTCAACCCCGGGTTCCAGTACTGGTGCGAGGAGTGCGCGCGGGCGCTGATCATAAAAGGCGACCCCATCGAGACCTACCGCGAGCTGGAGGGGGAGCCGATCTACGGCCGGCTCCTCGACGAGCACTGCACCCTCAAGCGGTTCTACTCCTTCGCGACGGCCTGACGTCCTTCGCCGCGTGCCGATGCCCGCCGCGTGAGCGCGTACCCGACGAACAGCGCCGTCGCCGTCAGCGGGTAGATCGCCGACAGCAGCATCTGCCCCGCGTTCTGGTCCAGTTCGGGGCGGCCAGGGTCGTGCGGGACCCACCACAGCGCGAACGAGGCGAAGGCCAGCGCCACCGCCCCCGTCACCGGCCACGCGCGCGTGGCGCGGTCCGCGAGCAGGATCAGCAGGGGCACGCACCACACCCAGTGGTGGGACCAGGAGATCGGGCTGATCATCAGCGCCGTGAACGCACAGACGACCACGGCCACCGCCTTGTCGCCGCGCAGCGCCGCCCGTACCGCGAGCACCATCGCCGCGCCGCCCAGGAGGGCCGCGGTCACCGCCCACCACATGCCCGGGTCGTCCGTGTGCATCAGTCGGGCCAGGACCCCGCGGATCGACTGGTTCGCGGTCTCCTCGGCGAAGCCGACCCGGCCGGTCTCGAACAGGGTCTCCGTCCAGAACCGCTTCGAGTCCGCGGGCAGGGCGAGCGCCACGGCCAGCGTCGTTCCCAGGAACACCCCGGTCGCCGTCAGCGCGGTGCGCAGCCACTGGTTCATGCCCCGGTCCCTGCGCCACAGCAGCAGACCGGCGGCGAGCAGCAGGACCACGAAGAGTCCCGGTGTGAGCTTCACCGCGGTCGCCAGGCCGATGCCCAGGCCGGCCCAGCGGCTGCCCTCGCGGCGGGTGAGGTCCCAGAGCACCGCCACCGCTATGAGCAGGTTGATCTGGCCGTACCGCAGGGTCGTCCACACCGGCTCGCACCAGACCACGACGGCGGCGACCCAGAGCGTGGTGCGCCACAGGTCGGTCCGGGACAGCGAGGGGCGCACCAGCTGGAGCGACAGCTGCACCAGGGCGACCACCAGGAGCAGGTTCCCCGCCGTGGTCAGTGTCCGCATCAGCGGGACGCCCACCAGGGTCAGCGGGACGAACAGCAGAGCCGCGAAGGGCGGGTAGGTCATGCCGAGGTTCGCCGAGGTCGCGCGCATCGCGTACAGGTCGCCGCCGGCCCGGACCGTCTCGCCCTCGGCCCGGTAGACCATCACGTCGAGCATGTTCACGTGGGCGAGGCGTTGCGCCACCCAGAAGGCGACGAACGAGAGCAGACAGACCGCCGCGGCGGTGGCCAGGGGCCACGGACGGGCGCGGGTTCGGGAGAGCACGGAGACGGACACAGTCGGCGACCCTACCCGGGGCCCCGTAGGGGGCGGAGAAACCGATTTGGCGATCTGCCGGGCGGGCCGTTACTGTTCTGTCCGTCGCCGCGAGCGAGAGTGAAGCGGAGACGACAAATCGAGGGGCTATAGCTCAGTTGGTAGAGCGCCTGCATGGCATGCAGGAGGTCAGGAGTTCAATTCTCCTTAGCTCCACAGAAGCCAGTCTCTTAAACACATCAGACTCTGCCGACGAATATATTGGTGTATAT
>NZ_JBSHDU010000063.1:0-50535 GCF_053616475.1 Streptomyces sp. NPDC055815
CGCTCCGCCGCCGCCTTCGCGGCGGCCTCGGCGGCGAGCTTGTCCGCGGCGGCCTTCGCCGCTGCCTCCTCCGCGGCCTTCGCGGCCGCGGCGGCCTCGGCCATCCGGCGGGCCTCCTCGGCCCGCAGCAGGGCCTCCTCGGCCTTGCGCTGCTTCTCCAGGCGGCGCTCCTCGGCCTCGGCCCGCAGCCGGGCCTCCTCCTCGGCCTCCTTGCGGAGCCGCTCCTGCTCCTCCTGGCGGGCCTTCTCCTCGGCGGCGAGGCGACGGGCCTCCTCCTCGGCGGCGAGGCGTGCCTCCTCGGCCCTGCGACGGGCCTCCTCCGCCTGCCGTTCGGCCTCCAGGCGGCGCGCCTCTTCCTCCTCGCGCCGCTTGCGCTCCTCCTCCTCGGCGCGGAGCTTGGCGAGCTGCTCCTGGCGCTCGCGCTCCAGACGCTCCTCCTCGGCCTTGCGGGCGGCCTCTTCCTCGGCGAGGCGCCGGGCCTCCTCCTCGGCCTTCCGGCGGGCCTCCTCGGCGGCCTTCACCTCGGCCTCGGAGAGCGGCAGCATCCGGTCGAGCCGGTGGCGTACGACGGTGGTGACGGCCTCGGGCTCCTGGCCGGCGTCGACGACGAGGTAGCGGCTGGGGTCGGCGGCGGCGAGAGCGAGGAAACCGGCCCGTACGCGCGCGTGGAACTCCGGCGGCTCGGACTCCAGCCGGTCGGGCGCCTCGGTGAACCGTTCCCGCGCGGTCTCCGGGGAGACGTCGAGGACGACAGTCAGGTTCGGTACGAGACCGTCGGTCGCCCAGCGCGAGATGCGGGCGATCTCGGTCGGGGACAGGTCGCGGCCCGCGCCCTGGTAGGCCACGGACGAGTCGATGTACCGGTCAGAGAGGACGATCGCGCCCCGCTCCAGGGCCGGCCGGACGAGGGAGTCGACGTGCTCGGCGCGGTCCGCCGCGTACAGCAGGGCCTCGGCGCGGTTCGACAGCCCCGCCGACGACACGTCGAGGAGGATCGAGCGGAGCCGCTTGCCGATCGGCGTGGCACCCGGCTCGCGGGTGACGACGACCTCGTGGCCCTTGGCGCGGATCCACTCGGCGAGCGCCTGGACCTGCGTGGACTTCCCGGCCCCGTCGCCGCCCTCCAGGGCGATGAAGAAACCGGTCGGGGACGGCGCCTGGACCGGGTCGGAGCCGCGCAGCGCGTCGCGCAGGTCGCGGCGGAGCGGGACGCCCGCACGGTCGTCGGTCTTCGCGAGGAGCAGCGCGGCGACCGGGAGCAGCAGCGCGCCGACGAGGACGAGCGTGAAGGCGGCGCCGCCGTGCGCGAAGACGAAGTCCCCGGAGGCGAGCCGGTGCGGCCCGATCGCGGCGGCGAGCAGCGGCGCGGCGAGCGCCCCGAGGCCCATGGCGAGGCGCGCGGTGGCCTGGAGGTGCTCGGTGGTCCGGGCCCGGCGGGGCTCCTCGGTCTCCTGGTCGATGAGGGTGTGGCCGGTGTTCGCGGCGACCCCGGCGGCGTACCCGGCGAGGACGGCGAGGAACAGCACGGTCGCCGTGTCCGGGACCAGGCCCATCGCGATCAGGGCGACGCCGGTGACGGTGGTGGCGAGGGCGAGCAGCCGGCGCCGGGACAGCACCGGCAGGACCGAGCCCGCGGTGCGGATGCCGACGGCGGTGCCGCCGGCGAGCGCCAGGATCAGGAGGGCGTACGTGACGGGCCCGCCGCCCAGGTCGAAGGCGTGGAGCACGGCGACCGACGCGGCCGCGGCGATCGCCCCGGCGACGGTGGCGGATGCGAGGACGAGCAGCGGCAGGGCGCCGGTGCGGCCCTTCCCTTCGCCCTCGCCGGCCTTCGGGGTCGGCCGGCGCAGGCCCTCCAGCGGCGAGCGGGGCCGGGGCGTCTCCTCGCCGGGCAGCGCCATCGCGTACAGGACGGTGACGGAGGCGGCGAACAGGCCGGCCGCGACGTACGAGCCGAGGGCCGCCTGGTGCAGCGAGAACCAGTCGAGTCCGACGCCCAGCAGGTTCCCGACGAGGGTGGCGACGAGCAGCACGGCGGCCGCGGCGGGGACGGCGAGGAAGCCGGTCCGCAGGGACAGCCGGCGCAGCGCGCCGAGGTGGTCGGGCAGCGGCCGTACGGCGGCGCCCTCCAGTGGCGGGGCGGGCAGCAGCGCGGGCGCGGCGCCCTCGCGGCAGATGGTCCACAGCCGCTCGGCCGCACCGGTGACGAAGACGGTGCCGAGCAGGTACCAGAGGGCACTGCCCGGGAGCCAGTCGATCCACAGCGGGGCGATGATCAGCAGCGCGATCCGCAGCCCGTCGGCGCCGATCATGGTCCAGCGCCGGTCCAGCGGGCCGGACGGCCCGGTGAGCGCGGTCAGCGGCCCGAGGAGGACGGCCCCGAAGAGGACAGCGGCGAGCAGGCGGGCGCCGACGACCGTCGCCACGGCGAACGCGGCTCCCCGGTAGCCGCCCCCGAGCGCGCCCTCGGTGACGGCCGCCTGGAGGCCCAGGAGGACGAGGACGAGAACGGCGAGGGCGTCGCCGGTGCTGCCGACCAGATGGGCGCTCCACAGCCGGCGCAGCGGCTGGTGGCGCAAGAGGGCGCGTACGGCGCGCTCCCGGGAATCCGCGACGAGTGCGGCGTCGGAATCGCCCAGGCGGTCTGGCTGCTCTGCTCGCGTCATCCGTCCACCCTATCCGGACGGCCTTGCTCCCCGCGGCCCGCGCCCGAACAAACGTAGGAGGGCGGGAGCACCGCTCCCGCCCTCCTACGCGTACACCGTGGGACTACTCCGGCTTGGCCGCCGCCGTCTTCTTGGCGGCGGTCTTCTTCGCCGTGGCCGTCTTGGCCGTCGTCGTCTTCTTCGCGGCGGTCTTCTTGGCGGCCGTGGTCTTCTTCGCCGCCGTCTTCGTGGCCGTCTTCTTCGCCGCGGCCTTCTTCGCCGGGGCCTTCTTGGCGGCCTTCTTCGCCGGACCCTTGGCCCGCTTCTCGGCGAGCAGCTCGTAGCCGCGCTCGGGCGTGATCGTCTCCACGCTGTCGCCGGTGCGCAGGGTGGCGTTGGTCTCGCCGTCCGTCACGTACGGGCCGAAGCGCCCGTCCTTGACGACCACGGGCTTCTCGCTGACCGGGTCGGTGCCCAGCTCCTTCAGCGGCGGCTTGGCCGCGGCCCGGCCCCGCTGCTTGGGCTGGGCGTAGATCGCGAGCGCCTCTTCGAGGGTGATCGTGAAGAGCTGCTCCTCGTCCGTCAGCGACCGCGAGTCCGTGCCCTTCTTCAGGTACGGGCCGTAGCGGCCGTTCTGCGCGGTGATCTCCACGCCCTCGGCGTCGGTGCCGACGACCCGCGGCAGGGACATCAGCCGGAGCGCGTCCTCCAGGGTGACGGTGTCGAGGGCCATCGACTTGAAGAGGGAGGCCGTGCGCGGCTTCACCGCGTTCTTGCCGGTCTTCGGGGTGCCCTCGGGCAGGATCTCCGTCACGTACGGGCCGTAGCGGCCGGCCTTGGCGACGATCTCGTGGCCGCTGACCGGGTCGGTACCCAGCTCGAAGTCACCGCTCGGCTTGGCGAGCAGCTCCTCGGCGTGCTCGACGGTCAGCTCGTCGGGCGCCAGGTCGTCGGGCACGTCGGCCCGCTGGTGGCCCTCCTGCTCCTTCTCGCCGCGCTCGACGTAGGGGCCGTAGCGGCCGACGCGGAGCACGATGCCGTTGCCGACGGGGAAGGAGGAGATCTCGCGCGCGTCGATCGCGCCGAGGTCGGTGACGAGCTCCTTGAGGCCGCCGAGGTGGTCGCCGTCGCCGTTCCCGGCGTCCGCCGCGCCGCCCGCTCCGCCGGACTCGCCCTCGCCGAAGTAGAAGCGCTTCAGCCACGGCACGGACTGGGCCTCACCGCGGGCGATGCGGTCGAGGTCGTCCTCCATCTTGGCGGTGAAGTCGTAGTCGACGAGCCGCCCGAAGTGCTTCTCCAGGAGGTTGACGACGGCGAAGCTCAGGAAGGACGGGACGAGCGCCGTGCCCTTCTTGAAGACGTAGCCGCGGTCGAGGATGGTGCCGATGATCGAGGCGTACGTCGACGGGCGGCCGATCTCGCGCTCTTCCAGCTCCTTGACCAGCGAGGCCTCGGTGTAGCGGGCCGGCGGCTTGGTCGCGTGGCCGTCCGCCGTGATCTGCTCGGCGGTCAGCGCGTCGCCCTCGGCGACCTGCGGCAGCCGCCGCTCGCGGTCGTCGAGCTCCGCGTTCGGGTCGTCGGCCCCCTCCACGTACGCCTTCATGAAGCCGTGGAAGGTGATCGTCTTGCCGGACGCGCTGAACTCGGCGTCACGGCCGTCGGCTGCCCGACCGCCGATCTTCACGGTGACCGAGTTGCCGGTCGCGTCCTTCATCTGGGAGGCGACGGTCCGCTTCCAGATCAGCTCGTACAGCTTGAACTGGTCGCCGGTGAGGCCGGTCTCCGCCGGGGTGCGGAAACGATCACCCGAAGGCCGGATCGCCTCGTGCGCCTCCTGCGCGTTCTTGACCTTGCCCGCGTAGACGCGCGGCTTCTCCGGCAGGTAGTCCGCGCCGTACAGCTGCGTGACCTGCGCCCGCGCCGCCGCGACGGCGGTGTCGGAGAGGATCGTGGAGTCCGTACGCATGTAGGTGATGAAGCCGTTCTCGTACAGCTTCTGCGCCACCTGCATGGTCGCCTTCGCACCGAAGCCCAGCTTGCGGCTCGCCTCCTGCTGGAGGGTGGTGGTCCGGAAGGGGGCGTACGGGGAGCGGCGGTACGGCTTCGACTCGACCGAGCGCACCGAGAACGAGGTCTCGGCGAGCGCGGCGGCGAGCGCCCGGGCGTTCTCCTCGTTCAGGTGGAGCACGTTCTCGGTCTTCAGCCGGCCGTCGGCGCCGAAGTCACGGCCCTGCGCGACGCGCTTGCCGTCGACCGTGTTCAGCCGGGCGACCAGGGAGGACGGGTCGGAGGCGTCACCGGTGCGGCCGGTGCCGAAGGTGCCGGTGAGGTCCCAGTACTCGGCGGAACGGAACGCGATGCGCTCGCGCTCCCGCTCGACGACGAGACGGGTGGCGACGGACTGCACACGGCCGGCGGAGAGCCGCGGCATGACCTTCTTCCACAGGACCGGCGAGACCTCGTAGCCGTACAGCCGGTCGAGGATGCGGCGGGTCTCCTGGGCGTCGACCATGCGCTGGTTCAGCTCGCGCGGGTTGGCGACGGCCTCGCGGATCGCGTCCTTGGTGATCTCGTGGAAGACCATCCGGTGGACCGGGACCTTGGGCTTCAGGACTTCCTGGAGGTGCCACGCGATGGCCTCGCCCTCGCGGTCCTCATCGGTGGCGAGGAAGAGTTCGTCGGACTCGGCGAGGAGCTCCTTGAGCTTCCTGACCTGCGCCTTCTTGTCGGCGTTGACGACGTAGATGGGCTGGAAGTCGTGCTCGACGTCGACCCCGAGGCGGCGCACCTCGCCGGTGTACTTCTCCGGCACCTCGGCGGCGCCGGAGGGGAGGTCGCGGATGTGCCCGACGCTCGCCTCGACGACGTAGCCGGGGCCGAGGTAGCCCTTGATCGTCTTCGCCTTGGCAGGCGACTCGACGATGACGAGTCGGCGGCCGCCGTGTGCGGTCTCGCTGGTCGGGGACAACTTCGCTCTTCTCTCCGGATCGACACTCTCTGGCACGTACGGCACTGGCACGTACGACAGCGGCACGGACGGTGACGCTCCCGTCGCTGCGGAGTGTGACGGTACAACCCGCCCCCGTGTCAAACGGCAAAAGCCCGCAACGGCCACTCGAACGGTAACCCGAGTCCTGGCATTCCTGCCGCCCGGACTCCCGGACCGGCGGGGCGGGGGGTGCGAGCCGGAAAGATCGGAAAGAGATCGGAGCGGGATCGGAGGGGGATCGGAAAAAGATCGGAAGCGGATCGGAAGGGGATCGGACGCCGAAGCGGAACCGGATTCAGATCTGACCGAAGCACCAGAGGCCGAGGCCCAGGAAGGCGGCACCGGAGAGGCTCGTCAGCGCGACCGCGGTGCGCGGGGCGACCCCGTGCGCCACGGGCTCACGGTGCAGCGTCCGCACGGTGGTCCACAGCAGCAGCGCGCCTCCGAACAGCGTGAACGCCGCCCCCGCGAAGATCGCCGGCCCGCTCTCCATGCCCGTACCCCGTTCCGTTCACCTGCGGTGTTCGCCTCTCCCGGGCGAGGCTGGCACCTCCGGGCATCGGGGGCGCGAACTCCGGGTGAACGGCGTGGGCCGACGCGCACGGGTTCACGAAGATGGCCGGTAGTCGTCCGGTCACATCGTGTCGAGCGTGGCGCGGCGCCGGCTGCCCCGCTCGAAGACCGCGAGGAGGACGACGGCGAGCAGCCCCCAGCCCGCGCCGACCGCGAGCTCGGCACCGAGCAGGTGCCCGTCCAGACCGCCGCCGGCGGTCAGGGCGCGCGCCGCGTCCGCCGCGTGCGTGAGCGGCAGCAGCTCGCCGGCGACCCGCATCCACTCGGGCAGCGTCTCGCGCGGCACGGCGGCGCCGGTCAGGAGCAGCAGCACCGAACTGGCCACGTTCGACACCAGGAACACATCGCGGAAGCGCAGCCCGAGCGCCCCGAGCGCGAGCCCGAAGGCGGAGCAGGCGGCCGCCGCGGTGAGCAGCACCAGACCGAGCCCGGGCAGCGCCCCTGCGGGCACGGGCAGCCCGAGGACGAACGCGGCGACGGTGAGCACGAAGGCACTGACGAACAGCCCGTTGAGGACGTACGGGAGAGCTCGTCCGAGCCAGAGCGGAACCCGGCGGCGGGGCGAGAGCAGCACGGCCCCGAGGGTGCCGTACCGGCGCTCGTTGGCGACGGCCATCGTGCCGCCGTACACGCAGGAGGTGGAAGCTGCGAGGACGGCGTTGCCCACGAGGTGGAAACGATCGTCGGCGACGCCGAGTTCCCTGCCGAGGAAGACGAAGAAGAAGACCTGGAGGAGCGGTCCGACCAGCAGCGTTCCGATGAACATGGGCGGGGTCGTCCAGTTGAACAGGGCGCGGTACGAGATCGCCCCGCCGACCACGAGCAGCCGGGACGTGGAGTGGAAGCGGAAGCCGAGCAGTCGGCTGCGGAAGCGGAACATCCGACGGTGGCCTTTCAGGCGAGGGCGAGGGTGGCGGCGGCGCGGGCCCGGCGCTCCACCCGGCCGAGGACGAGGACGGCGGCGAGGGCGTAGCCGGCGCCGAGCGCGAGGGCGACGAGGAGGGGGGTGAGGACCTCCCCGGCGGAGGGCCCGCCGGAGGTCGCGGCGTGCACGGCCCGCGCGCCCCAGGTGGTGGGCAGCGCCCAGGAGATCGGGTGGGTCCAGGCGGGCAGCACGGTGACGGGGACGAGCAGCCCGGACAGCAGCCAGACGGGCGTGTCGAGGGGGTTGGCGAGGGCGTTGGCGTTGCGCAGCAGGACGAAGGTCGCGGCGAGCAGCAGCCCCATCATGCCGAGCGCGAGGACGCACACCGGGACGGCGAGGAGGAAGAGCAGCGGGTGGGCGAAGTCGAGCGGCACTCCGTAGAGGAGGACGCCCCACAGGACGGTCGCGCCCATCGCGTACGTGCCGATGACGGCGGTCGCGAGGGTGATCGGCAGGAGGACCAGCGCGAGCGGGGTCGGCGCCACGACGAGGGTCTCCAGGGTGCCGAGCCAGCGCTGGTTCTGCACGGCGCCGCCCGAGCCGAAGAGGACCGAGCCCCAGATGCCCATGAGTCCGGCGCCGACGGAGGCGGTGAGCAGCCGGTCGGGGTCGCCTGCGGCGCGGAACAGGTAGACGGCGAGGGTCGCGTAGACGAGCGGGACGAGGACGGCGAAGGTGATCTCGATCGGGGAGCGCGACATGTACGAGACGTGCGTGCGGACCCCGACAGCGATCAGACGCAGGACGCGGATCGGGCCGGTCGAGCTGGTCGGGCGGATCGTGCCGGTCGGGCCGGTCGAGCCGGTCGTGCCGGTCGGGCGGTTCACGCGGGCACCCCGTCCGGCTCGGTGGCGGCGGGCACCCTTGTGGACCCCGTCGCCTCCTCCACGATCGCGATGTAGGCGTCCTCCAGGGACGGTTCACGGCTGACGACCCGCCCGATGCGGACGCCGTCGAGGGCGGCCAGGACCGGCGCGTGCAGCTCGGCGCCCCGGTCCGTCTGGACGCTCACGGTCTGGACCGTGCCCCGGTCCTCGGCGGACACTCCCCGTACGCCGGGCACCCGCCGTACCCGGTCGAGGACCTCCTCGCCCGCCCCGTACGCCTCGATGTCGAGGACGTCCCGGTCCCCGACGCGGGACTTGAGGCTGTCGGGGGTGCCGAGGGCGCGGATCCGGCCGCCCGCGATGACGGCGATCCGGTCGCAGAGCTCGTCGGCCTCGGCCATGTAGTGGGTGGTGAGGAGGACGGTCGTGCCGGCGGCGGCCAGGTCGGCGACGGTGCGGCGCAGGTCGCGGGCGGCGACGGGGTCGACGCCGATGGACGGTTCGTCGAGGAAGAGGACGTCGGGGCCGTGGAGCAGTCCGCGGGCGATGTGGAGGCGCTGCCGCATGCCGCGCGAGTACCCCTCGACGCGCTCCTTCTCCCGGCCCAGCAGGCCGACGAGGTCGAGGAGTTCGGCGATGCGCCGCTTCTGGTCGCGGGCGGGGACGCCGTACAGCTCGGCGAAGTAGCGGAGGTTGTCGAGCGCGGACAGCCGGTCGTACAGGCCCCGGTCGCCGCCGAAGACGTACCCGATCCTGCGGCGTACGGCGACGGGGTCGCGGGCCACGTCGTGGCCGAACACCCGGGCCGTGCCGGAGGTCGGCAGGAGCAGGGTGTTGAGCATCTTGATGGTGGTGGTCTTGCCGGCGCCGTTGGGCCCGAGCAGGCCGAACAGCTCCCCCGGCGCCACCTCGAAGGTGACCCCGCGGACGGCCTCGGTCTCGGTCCGCCGGGACCGCGGCCACCCGGTCCTGCTGGTGTAGGTGCGGCGCAGCGCGTCCGCCTCGATTGCGAGCATGCGCCGGACGATAGGAGCAGGTGGGAGGGCCGGGCCATCGATTCGGGAGGCCCCGAATCGTCAGGCGACCGCGCGCAGGACGTCCTCCCCGGCGAGCAGCGCGAGCAGCGACCGGCCCGTGTCCGTTAGCTGGTAGTACACCGAGCGTCCGACGCGGTGGCGGGTCACGACCCCGGCTTCCGCGAGGACCGACAGGTGCTCGGAGACCGTGCTGGCGGCGAGGCCGAGCCGGTCGGCGAGTCCGGCCGTGGTCAGGGGCCCGCCCAGTTCGCGCAGGACGGCCGCCCGGCCGCGGCCGAGCATCAGCCCGAGCCGGTCCTCGGCGAGGGGCTCGGCCGGTTCGCGCAGGGCGGCGGCGCCCCGGGCCTGGAAGCTGAGTGCGAAGACCTCGGGGTCGTCCGTGGAGTAGAGCCGGCAGCCCTCGGCGAAGACCAGGGGCACGAGGACGAGCCGCCGCTCCCCGGGCGCGTACTCGGCGTCGATGTACTTGGTCAGTTCGAGTACGGGCGGCCGCCAGCTCCCCCGGGCCTCCAGGCCCGCGAACAGCGCGTCGACGCCCTCGGTCGCGAACGTCCTGGCCCGGACGAGCACTTCGTCCTCGACGAGCCGGCGCATCGTCGGCCAGTACGGCTCGATCGCGCCCTCCCAGTAGGCGGCGTAGGCGTCGGCGAGCGCCGCGCAGGCGGCCTCCGGGTCCTTCAGGTACGGCTGGAGGAACGGCGCGTCCTCCATGCCGGGGTAGCAGACGGCCGCCTGCTCGCGGACGAACGCCGGGTCGGTGGTCCGCAGCGCGGCGAGCTCCTCGTGGACGTGGACCGTGCCGAACGGCCGGGGCAGCAGGAAGTCCGAGTTCTCGCGCCGCCCCACCCCGAACAGCTCCCACAGGGGGCGGAGCCGGTCGTCCTCGCTCCACACCTCGCGCGCCTGCCCGACCCACTCCAGGTACGGCCAGGAGGGATGGCGGTGGGGCAGCGCGAGGTGCATCGCGCAGAACGCGTCACGGAGCGGGCTGATCGCGATCCGGGTCGCCCCCAGCGAGGCCTCGTCCAGCTCGATCCGTATCAAGCGCCGCCCCCTTCGGTCCCGGACGGCTCCGTCCCCAGCAGGGAGCCGGGGATCAGGAAGCCCTCCTCGACAAGGAGGCGGATCGCCTGCGGGGTGCGGTCCCGCAGCATGACCGGGTCCTCGCCCATCAGCTGCCCGATCGCGTCGAGGATGCGGCCCGCGCTGAGCGTGCCGTCGCACACCCCGGCGAACCCGGCGCCGACGTGGTCGACCTTGGTGGCGCGGCGCATGCCCCGGTTCTGCCGGAGCACCACGTGCTCGGGGTCCTCGGCGCCCGGCAGCCCGACCTGCTCCTGCACCACCTCGGGGGCGAGGGTGAAGCTGTCGGAGAGAAGCGCGGCGTCGTCGTGGCCGCGCAGGTAGTCCTGGCGCTCGAAGTGGGCGCGGACGGTGGGGCCGAGGGGCTGCTCGACGGGGTGCGGCCACTCCTCGATGACGATCGAGGGCTCGACGGCGCCGGAGGCCACGGCCTCGCTCCGCCGGATCGTGATCCAGCCGAAGCCGACCGCGCGGGTCTTGCTCGCCTCGAACTCGTCGAGCCAGCGGTCGTACGCCGCCCGGTAGGCCTCCGGGTCGCCGCGGTGGTCTCCGCTGTCCCGCAGCCACAGCTCGGTGTACTGGGTGATGTCCTGGACCTCGCGCTGCACGATCCAGGCGTCGCAGCCGCGGGGCACCCAGGACCGGAGGCGCTCCTGCCACTCCTCGCCGTCGACGTGCTGCCAGTTGGCGAGGAACTGGGCGTATCCGCCGTCGTTGAGCCGCTCCCCGGCCTGCTGGACGAGCGTGCGGCACAGGTCGTCGCCGCTCATCCCGCCGTCCCGGTAGGTGAGTCCGGCGCCGGGGGAGATCACGAACGGCGGGTTGGAGACGATCAGGTCGTACGTGTCGCCGTCGACGGGCTCGAAGAGCGAACCGGTCAGCAGCTCGGCCTCCCGGGCCCCGGAGAGGGCGAGGGTGAGCCGGGTGAAGTCCAGGGCGCGAGGGTTGAGGTCGGTGGCGGTGACCAGGGTGGCGTGCTGGGCGGCGTGCAGCGCCTGGATGCCGGAGCCGGTGCCGAGGTCGAGCGCGGAGGAGACCGGCGTACGGACCGTGATGCCGGCGAGGGTGGTGGAGGCACCGCCGACGCCGAGGACGACACCTTCGTCCTTCTTCCCGATGCCCCCGGCGCCGCCGACGGCGCAGCCCAGGTCGGAGACGATGAACCAGTCCTCGCCGTCCGGTCCGCCGTACGGCCGGACGTCGACCGTGGCGAGCACGGTGCCGTCCTCGCTGACCACCCAGCCGTCGGCGAGGGCCTCGTCGAGCGGGAGCGCGGCGGCGGCCCGGTCGACGGCGACGGGCTCCTGGAGCAGGAAGAGCCTGACGAGGGTCTCCAGCGGGGAGCCGCCGCGGGTGGCGCGCAGGGCGGGCACGGTCTCGCTGCGGGCGAGCGCCGCGTAGGCCGGGGCGCCGAGCAGGTCGAGCAGGCCGTCGGCGGTGAAGTCGGCGGCGAGCAGTGCCTCGCGCAGACGGGTGGCGTGCGCGGGCACCGGGAGGCGGGAAGACAGGGTCGTACTCACCGCTCCATTGTGACGGCCGCCACCGACATCCGGGCGGCCGACCCGGCGGAGCGCGGCCGATCGCCACCACCGCCGGGCCGACTGCGCCTTCTCGCTCGCCTGGGCCTTCTTGCTCGCCTGGGCCTTCTGGCCCGCCTACGCCTCTCGCTCGCCTAGGCCTCTTGCTCGCCTAGGCCTTCTTGCTCGGCGTGGCGGACGGCTTCTTCTTCGGGTCCGAGGAACCGGAGTCCGCGCCCTTGGTGGGGTCGGAGGTGGCGCCGGCGTTCGGGGAGGCGGAGGTCTTCGGCGGGACCGAGGCCGTCGGCTTCTGGCAGCCGGGCTGCTTGGCCATCGCCTGGCCCAGCTCGCCGTCCTCCAGCTTGGCCAGGGCGTTCTGGTCCATCTTCTCGATCTTGGTCAGGCCGTCGGCGACGCCCTGGAGGCCGTCCGCGAACTTCTGCTGGTTCGTCGGGTCCAGCGCGTCGACCTGCTTCTTGAGCCCCTCGTAGGCCACCGCGGTGGCGTTGAGCTCCTTGATCGCGTCCTGCTTGACCTTCTCGCCGTTCTCGACGGGCGGGGCCCCGGCGGCCTCGACGGCCTTGGCGAGGGCACGGTCGGCGTCCGCGATGTCCTGGAACGCCTTCGAGTCGGCGGCCTGGATCTCGGCCGGCTTGCTGTCGGCGGCGGTCGAGATGATGATCTGGTGGGCGTCGGCCCGCTTCTGGATCTGGGGCTTCGCCTGGTCGCAGAAGCTCTTCGCCCAGTCACCCACCTTGTCGCCCTCGTCACTGCTGCAACCGGACAGCGCGAGCACCAGTACCGCGCCGCCGGACAGTGCGGCCGCAAGCTTCTTGTTCAACGGATCGGTCCCTTCCAAGGCTCTCGGCCCCGGAACATACACGCCGAACGGGCTACTTCCACCTTTCGTGCGACACATTCGTCCCACATTGCAGCCTTTTGAACCAAGGGATGAGCCTCACGTGCACCCCGTAAACAACCGGAAATGAGACGGACGCCACGTCAGGAGACGGTCACCGAACGCCTCTTGGAGGCGCGGACCGCGCCGATCACGACGAGGAGCGCGACCGCCGCGACCGCGGCCCGCAGCCCGGCGCTCGCGTCACTGCCGTAACTGAAGCGCACGACGGCCGGGGCGATCAGCAGCGCGACCAGGTTCATCACCTTCAGGAGCGGGTTGATCGCCGGGCCCGCCGTGTCCTTGAACGGATCGCCGACCGTGTCCCCGATGACCGTCGCCGCGTGCGCCTCACTGCCCTTGCCGCCGTGGTTCCCGTCCTCGACCAGCTTCTTCGCGTTGTCCCAGGCGCCACCGGAGTTGGCGAGGAAGACCGCCATCAGCGCGCCCGCCCCGATCGCCCCGGCGAGGTACGCGCCGAGCGGGCCGACGCCGAGCGTGAAGCCGACGGCGATCGGGGCCATCACGGCGAGCAGTCCGGGCGTGGCGAGCTCGCGCAGCGCGTCCTTGGTGCAGATGTCGACGACCCGCCCGTACTCCGGCTTCTCGGTGAAGTTCATGATCCCGGGGTGTTCGAGGAACTGCCGCCGGACTTCGTAGACGACCGATCCGGCGGACCGGGACACGGCGTTGATCGCGAGCCCGGAGAAGAGGAAGACGACCGCGGCGCCGAGGATCAGCCCGAAGAGGTTGTTGGGCTGGGAGATGTCCATGGAGAGTGTCACCTCGCCGAGCACCCCGGCCTTCCCGGACTCCCCGACGTCGGCGATCGCCGTCGCGATGGCGTCCCGGTACGAGCCGAAGAGCGCCGACGCCGCCAGGACGGCGGTGGCGATGGCGATGCCCTTGGTGATGGCCTTCGTGGTGTTGCCGACGGCGTCGAGGTCGGTGAGGACCTGCGCGCCGGACCCGGTGACGTCCCCGGACATCTCCGCGATGCCCTGGGCGTTGTCGGCGACCGGGCCGAAGGTGTCCATGGCGACGATCACGCCGACGGTGGTGAGCAGTCCCGTCCCGGCGAGGGCCACCGCGAACAGCGCCAGCATGATCGAGGTGCCGCCGAGCAGGAACGCCCCGTAGACGGTGAGCCCGATCAGCAGGGCCGTGTAGACGGCGGACTCCATGCCGAGCGCCACGCCCGCGAGGACGACGGTGGCGGGGCCGGTGAGCGAGGACTTGCCGATGTCCCTGACCGGCCGCCGGCTCGTCTCCGTGAAGTAGCCGGTGAGCTGCTGGATGAGCGCGGCGAGGACGATGCCGAGGGCGACCGCGACCAGGGCGAGGACCCGCGGATCGCCGCCGTGGCCGCGGATGCCGGGCTCGGTGACGCCCGCGAGCTCGGCGTACGAGGACGGCAGGTACGCGAAGGCGGCGACGGCGACGAGCGCCAGCGAGATCACCGCCGAGACCAGGAACCCGCGGTTGATCGCGCTCATCCCGCCGCGGTCGGCGCGCCGCGGGGCGACCGCGAGGATGCCGATCACGGCGGTGACCACGCCGATCGCGGGCACCATCAGGGGGAACGCGAGGCCGTGGTCGCCGAAGGCGGCCTTGCCGAGGATGAGCGCGGCGACCAGGGTCACGGCGTACGACTCGAAGAGGTCGGCCGCCATGCCGGCGCAGTCTCCGACGTTGTCGCCCACGTTGTCGGCGATGGTGGCGGCGTTGCGCGGGTCGTCCTCGGGGATGCCCTGCTCGACCTTGCCGACGAGGTCGGCGCCGACGTCGGCGGCCTTGGTGAAGATGCCGCCGCCCACCCTCATGAACATGGCGATGAGCGCCGCGCCGAGCCCGAATCCCTCCAGGACCTTGGGCGCGTCGGCGGCGTAGACGAGGACGACGCAGGAGGCCCCGAGCAGTCCGAGGCCGACCGTGCACATGCCGACGACCCCGCCCGTACGGAACGCGATCCGCATGGCCCGGTGGGCGACCTCGTTCAGGTCCTTCGCGGGTTCGCCCGGCGCCGGGGTGGCCTCCCGGGCCGCGGCGGCGACCCGCACGTTGGCCCGTACGGCGAGCCGCATGCCGAGGTAGCCGGTGACCGCCGAGAACAGTGCTCCGACCAGGAAGAACAGGGAACGTCCGGCACGCTGCGACCAGTCGTCGGCGGGCAGCAGCAGCAACAGGAAGAACACGGCGGCCGCGAAGACGGCGAGGGTCCGCAGCTGGCGCGCGAGGTAGGCGTTGGCGCCCTCCTGCACGGCCGCGGCGATCTCCTTCATCCTCTCGGTGCCCTCACCGGCCGCGAGCACCTGGCGGACGATGAGCCGGGCGACGATCAGCGCGGCGAGGGCGACGGCCGCGACGACGACCACGATCGTCCGGTTCCCGCTCGTGAGCACCGCCGCGGCGAGAGTTGTGGGGTACATGGGGACGGATCATAGGGAGACGAACCAGTACAGACCGGGATGCACCAATTCGTGGGCGAGGACGCCGGGGGCGGTTCGGGGCACACCCGGAAAAGGCGATGAGGCCCTGCGGTGCAGGGCCTCATCGCTTCGTACGTGTACGGGTACCGCTCAGGGCAGGACGTCCGCCGAGCTCACCGGCCAGCTCATCCTGATGGTTCCGCCGTCCTCGCCGGCGCTGACCTCGACGTCGTCGACGAGGCCGCGGATCACCGCGAGCCCCATCTCGTCCTCGCCGTCGGCGTCGTCGAAGTCCTCGGCCGGGGCCGCGGCCCGCGCGCCGGGGACACCGACGGCATCGGCCGCCGCCACCCCCGCGCCCGGCACCTCGTCGCCGACCTCGATGGAGAACGTCTTCTCCTCCTCGGTCAGGACGACCCGGATGGGGGTCGTGACGTCGTTGCTCCGGTGCAGCCCGACCGCGCGGGAACAGGCCTCACCGACAGCGAGACGCACCTCGTCGAGGACCGCCTCGTCCACACCCGCCCGGCGCGCGACCGCGGCCGCCACCAGACGGGCGGTGCGGACGTGCTCCGGCTGAGCACTGAAGCGGAGTTCAACGGTGGCCATGCGAACCCCCTGGGCTCAGTCGACGGCGTTGACGGCCTCGTCGACCGAGGTGTGGATCGGGAACACCTTGGTGAGACCCGTGATCCGGAAAATCTTGAGAATGCGCTCCTGGTTGCAGACGAGACGCAGCGAGCCCTCGTGCGCGCGAACGCGCTTCAGGCCGCCGACGAGCACACCGAGGCCGGTGGAGTCGAGGAAGTCCACGCCCTCCATGTCGACGACCAGGTGGTAGCTGCCGTCGTTCACCAACTCGACCAACTGCTCGCGCAGCTTGGGCGCGGTATACACATCAATCTCGCCACCGACCTCGACGACCGTACGGTCACCACCAGCGCCGGACACATTGCGAGTCGACAGGGACAGGTCCACGGATCCTCCAGCACCTTGCTATCGGGCGATCGTCCCCTCGGGTCTCCGGGGCGGAGCCGAGGAACGGAACGCCAGCCGCGATGGCATTCAATCACTTACCAGCAGCCATGCACGACGCCTTGGAAGCATTGTCCGTCATGGCAGTGACACACTCGGTGCCGATGGCCAAGAATCACCGCCCCCGTCGTCCGGCCGGGGAAACGGGCAGCCGCCCCTCTCCCGGCATGGTCCTCGACCGGCTCTCCTCGGGCGAGAGCCGGGCCGCGCGCATCACTCATACGGAGCACATGCCCGCCCGGGAGGGCCGCCATGCCGTCTGGCCGCACCGCATCCGACCGGAGGTGATCGCGGCGATCCAGGCGGCCGGCATCGAGCACCCCTGGGCCCACCAGGCGGAGGCCGCCGAGCACGCCCTGGACGGCGAGTCCGTGGTGATCGCCACGGGCACCGCCTCGGGCAAGTCGCTCGCCTACCTCGCCCCGGTCCTCAGCACCCTCCTGGACGGCTCGGAGGCCCCGAACGGCCGCGGCACCACCGCCCTCTACCTGGCGCCCACCAAGGCCCTCGCCGCAGACCAGCGGCGCGCCGTGCGGGAACTGGCCGCCCCGCTCGGCAACCGGATCCGCCCCGCCGTCTACGACGGCGACACGCCGGTCGAGGAGCGCGAGTGGGTCCGGCAGTACGCGAACTACGTGCTGACCAACCCCGACATGCTCCACATGGGCATACTCCCCTCCCACCCCAGGTGGTCCTCCTTCCTGCGCTCCCTGCGCTACGTCGTGATCGACGAGTGCCACACCTACCGGGGCGTCTTCGGCTCCCACGTCGCCCAGGTGCTGCGCCGTCTGCGCCGGATCTGCGCCCGGTACGGCTCCGAACCGGTCTTCCTCCTCGCCTCGGCCACCTCCGCCCAGCCGGCCCTGGCCGCCGGCCGCCTCACCGGCCTGCCGGTCACCGAGGTCTCGGACGACGCCTCCCCGCGCGGCGAACTGGTCTTCGCCCTCTGGGAGCCGCCGCTGACCGAGCTCCACGGCGAGCGCGGCGCGCCCGTACGCCGCACCGCCACGGCCGAGACCGCGGACCTGCTGACCGACCTGACCCGGCAGGGCGTCCGCTCGGTCGCCTTCGTCCGCTCCCGGCGCGGCGCCGAGCTGATCTCGGTGATCGCCCAGGAACGGCTGGCCGAGACCGACCGCGCGCTCGCCCGCCGCGTCGCCGCCTACCGGGGCGGCTACCTGCCCGAGGAGCGCCGCGCCCTGGAACGGGCCCTGCACTCCGGCGAGCTCCTCGGCCTGGCCGCCACGACCGCCCTGGAGCTCGGCGTGGACGTCTCGGGCCTGGACGCCGTCGTGATCGCCGGCTACCCGGGCACCCGGGCCTCCCTGTGGCAGCAGGCGGGCCGCGCCGGCCGTTCGGGCGAGGGCGCCCTCGCGATCCTCGTCGCCCGGGACGACCCGCTGGACACCTTCCTCGTCCACCACCCCGAGGCGATCTTCGAACAGCCGGTCGAGACGACCGTCCTGGACCCCGACAACCCCTACGTCCTCGCCCCCCATCTGTGCGCCGCGGCCGCGGAGCTCCCGCTGACCGAACCCGACCTGGCCCTCTTCGGCCCCGCCGCGCCCGACCTGATGCCCCAGCTGGAGGGCGCCGGCCTGCTGCGCCGCCGCGCCACCGGCTGGTACTGGACCCGCCGCGAGCGGGCCGCCGACCTGGCCGACATCCGGGGCGGCGGCGGCAGCCCCGTCCGGATCGTGGAGGCCGGCACCGGCCGCCTCCTCGGCACGGTCGACGAGGCCGCCTCCCACACCGCCGTCCACGAGGGCGCCGTCCACCTCCACCAGGGCCGCACCTATCTCGTGCGGGAGCTCGACCTCAAGGACTCCGTGGCCCTCGTCGAGGAGGCCGTCCCCCCGTACTCCACCACCGCCCGCGACACCACCTCCATCACCGTCCTCGAAACCGACACCGAGATCCCCTGGGGAGCCGGCCGCCTCTGCTACGGCTCCGTCGAGGTCACCAACCAGGTCGTCTCCTTCCTCCGCCGCCGGCTGATCACCGGCGAGGTGCTCGGCGAGACCAAGCTCGACCTGCCGCCCCGCACCCTGCGCACCCGAGCCGTGTGGTGGACCGTCACCGAGGACCAGCTCGACGCCGCCCGGATCAACCCGGAGATCCTCGGCGGCGCCCTGCACGCCGCCGAGCACGCCTCCATCGGCATGCTGCCGCTCTTCGCCACCTGCGACCGCTGGGACATCGGCGGCGTCTCCGTACCGCTCCATCCCGACACGCTGCTGCCCACCGTCTTCGTGTACGACGGGCACCCGGGCGGCGCGGGCTTCGCCGAGCGCGCCTTCCACACCGCCCGCGCCTGGCTGACGGCCACCCGTGAGGCCATCGCCTCCTGCGAGTGCGAGGCGGGCTGCCCGTCCTGCATCCAGTCCCCGAAGTGCGGCAACGGCAACGACCCCCTCCACAAACGAGGAGCCGTCCGCCTCCTCACGGAACTCCTCCGCGCGGCCCCGGAACCCGCCCAGGAACCCGCGGCGGAACCCTCGACTGAAGCGGAACCACCCCGGGAGCCCACTCCGGGCGCTGAACCGTCTCAGGAGGCCTCGCCCGGAGCCTGAGCCGGCTCAGGAGCCCCGTCCGGGAGCGGGGCCTGCCCCGGGGGGCCCGCGCGCGACCTGACCTCCGGGCGGTACGGGCCGCGCACGACGCGGGCGGTCACGTCCGAGATCCCGTCCCGGACCGCGCAGCGCGCCAGCTCGGCGCCCTGCGCGACGGCCACCCGCGAGGCGGCGGCGCAGGCCTCGGCCTCGCCCCACAGGGCCCGGTCGGCAGCGGCGAGGGCTGCCAGGTCGGCCGCCCCGCCGGCCCGGTGCCGGGCGGCCACCGCCTGCCCGAGCGCGAGCACCACCCCGAACACCACGCACAAGGCACACGCCGCGAACGCGACCCACACGGTCGCCGCCCCGCGATCACCGCCCCGGCCGGCCCGGGCCTCGGCGCTCTTCATGCCGCTCCCCCACCGACGGCGTCCTCCGCGAGGGCCGCCGCGCCGGCCCGGAGGGTGAGTCCCATGCCCCCGGGGCCCGGGGCCGCCGCCTCCACCGTCACCCGCCACAGCTCGCCCTCCCTCGCCACCGAGACCCGGGCCCCCTCGGGCGCGGCGGCCCGGGCGGCCGCCTCGGCGGAGGCCACCGGTTCCGAGCGGGCCGCCGCCCTCGCCCCCGCCCGTGCCGCGTCCACACACCGGATCTGCGCGGCGGCCGCGGCCAGCGCCCAGAGCAGGGTCACCGTGAACAGCGCGAGGACGGGAAGGACCAGCGCCGCTTCGACGGTCACGAAACCCCGGTCAGAACGGCGCATCGAGGGCCTTCCCGATCACCGACTCCAGCGCCCCCGAGACCGCCCCGCTGGTCACGATCTTGTAGAGCACCGCGGCGAACGCCGCCGCGGCGATCGTCCCCACCGCGTACTCCGACGTGGTCATTCCGTCGTCACGGCGCGCCGCCGCCCGACCTGCCCGCCACCGGCCACGCAGCCGCTCCCTGACCGTCGTGCCGGCCTCCTCGCCCCGTCCCGCCCCGTCGTGACGTGCCTCGCCGGTGCGTGCCTCGCCAGTGCGCGCCTTGTCGGTACGCGCCTCGCCAGTTCGTGCCTCGCCAGTTCGTGCCTTGTCGATTCGTTCCTTGTCGATTCGTTCCTTGTCGGTGCGCGCCTCGCCGGTGCGTGCCTTGTCGTGCTGTGCCATGTCGTCGCTCCTCATTCGTTTCTCGTCGTGTCGTCGTGTCGTCGTGTTCATCCGTCCAGCAGTCCCGTCGCGAGGCCGATCACCACCGGAGCCACCCCCACCGCCAGGAAGGCGGGCAGGAAGCAGAGCCCCACCGGGGCGCTGATCAGCACCTGGGCCCGTCGTGCCCCGGCCGCCGCCGCGCGGGCGCGGCCGGCGCGCAGCGCAGCCGCGTGCCGGGCGACCGCCTCCGCCGCCGGCGCTCCCGAGGAACCGGCCCGCTCCATGCAGCGGGCCAGTCCTTCGGCGCCCGGTATCGCGCCGAACCTCCCCCACACCTCGGCCGGTTCACCACCGAGCCGCAGCTCCGCAGCCGTACGCGTCAGGCGCTCGCCGAGCGGGCCGCCGAGCGACCGGCCCACCGCCTCCGCCGCCTCACCGGGCCCGGCTCCGGAGGCGGCGCAGGCCGCCAACAGATCGGCGGCGAGCGGCAGGTGACGCGCCATCTCCTCGTCGCCGGCCGCAGGAACGGGGCTCCTCGCGGCCCTCCTCCGCACCCCGGCCGCCACCAGGGCCCCGACGCAGAAGCCGCCGACCGCGCCGAACAGCACCCAGCCGACACCGACGCCCACCAGGGGCGGCAGCCCGCGCCCCACCCACGAGGGCAGTGCGCCGCGGGCCTTCCGGGGGCGCGGCTCCGGGCCGGGGAGGAAGGTCCCCGCCCGCCACCGAGTCCGGCGCGCCCGCAGTCCGCGCAGCACCTCCAGGACGCCCTGCGCGCAGAGGGCCACCGCCAGGGCCAGGAGGCCCGCCGCCCGAACGACGTCCGGTGTCATGCCCGCTCACCTCCCCGTACGATCCGCGCGGCCCACCACAGTCCGGCCGCCTCCAGCGCTCCGCCCACGAGCAGGCAGCCCAGGCCGGCCGGTGTGTGCAGCAGCACCCGCAGCGGGTCGGCCCCCAGGGCGGCACCGAGGGCGAGTCCGGCCGCCGGGAGCAGCGCGAGGACCGTCACCGTGGCCCAGGCGCCGGCCAGTTCGGCCCGCAGCCGCTCACACTGCTCGCGCTGGTCGCGGAGGGCGGCCTCCAGCCGGTCGAGCCCGGCGGCCAGGCCCGCACCGCCGTCCACGGCCACCTGCCAGCAGGCCGCCATGCCCGCGAGCCCGTCGGCGCCGTCCTGCCGGGCCGCCCACCGCAGCGCCTCCGGCACGTCCCCGCCGAACCGGGCCGCCGCGAGCACCGGCGCCTCCGCCTCCCCAAGGGCTCCCGTCTCCCGGGCCGCGAAGGACAGGGCCTGCGCGGGCTGCCATCCGGCCCTCAACTCGCCGACGACCGCGGCACACAGGGCCACCACCCGCTCGGCCCGCGCCTCCCGTTCCTTCCGGCGCCCGGCGGCCCGCAACCGCCGCCCCACCAGGGGCACCGCGAGCGCCCCGGCGACCAGCGGCAGCGGTGACTCGCCGAGGAGGGCGACGGCTCCCGCCACAGGCAGGCACAGCCACGCGCGCCGGCCCCGCAGCACGGCCCACCACCGCGCGGCCACCTCAGGCCACTCCCAGCCGCCGCGCCCGTCGGGGATACCGCCCGCGAGCACCGCCCGTGCCCGGCCCGCACCGCGCCTCCGCTCGACCGCCCACCACAGCGCGAGCAGCGCGCAGAGCGCCGCCGCGCCCTGTGCCGCGCCCCGCACCGGCACCAGTTCCACCGTCACCGCGATCCCCCTCCGATCAGCGCGCTGAGCCGCTCCCAGCCCCGCTCCCGCTCGAACCCGCCCGCGCCCCACCGCAGCGCCGGCACCGTCCGGACCAGACCGTCCCGGTCCCGCTCCAGGACGTGCGCCTCGGCGATCCGCCGCCGCCCGTCCCGGTCCCGTACGACGTGCAGCACGACCGACAGGCCCGCCCCCAACTGGCTGTGCAGGGCGGCCCGGTCGAGCCCGGCCGCCGTCCCCAGGGCTTCGAGCCGTGCCGGGACGTCCGCCGCCGTGTTGGCATGGACCGTCCCGCAGCCGCCTTCATGGCCCGTGTTGAGGGCGGCGAGGAGGTCGACCGCCTCGCCGCCTCTGACCTCGCCGACCACCAGCCGGTCGGGGCGCATCCGCAGCGCCTGGCGGACCAGGTCCCGCAGCGTGACGAGCCCGGCGCCCTCCTGGTTCGCGGGCCGCGCCTCCAGACGCACCACGTGCGGGTGGTCGGGCCGCAGCTCCGCCGAGTCCTCGGCGATCACGATCCGCTCCCGCTCCCCCACAAGACCCAGGAGCGAGGCGAGGAGCGTGGTCTTGCCCGTGCCCGTGCCGCCGCTGACGAGGTAGGACACGCGGGCGTCGATCAGGGCCCGCAGGATCGGGGCGCCGCCCGGCGGCACGGTGCCCGCCGCGACCAGCTCCTCCAGGGAGAAGGCGCGGGGACGGACCACCCGCAGCGACAGGCAGGTCGAGCCGACCGCGACCGGCGGCAGCACCGCGTGCATCCGGGTGCCGTCGGGAAGCCGCGCGTCGACCCAGGGCCGGGCGTCGTCGAGCCGGCGCCCGGCCACCGCCGCGAGCCGTTGCGCGAGGCGGCGGACGGCGGCGGCGTCGGGGAAGGACACCGGGGCCCGCTCGAGCCCGGTGCCCCGGTCCACCCACACCCGGTCGGGAGCGGCGACCAGGACGTCGGTGACCGCCGGGTCGGAGAGGAGCGGCTCCAGCGGGCCGGTGCCGATCAGTTCGCACCTCAACGCCTCGGCCGCGCCGAGTACTTCCGCGTCGCCGAGCAGTCTCCCCTGGGCTCGCAGCGCCGCCGCCACGCGCGCCGGGGTGGGTTCGGCCCCGCTCGCGGCGAGCCGCTGCCGCACGGCGTCGAGGAGCCCCGTGCCGTCTCCGGCCCCCCGTACCGTCAGCCTCGCCCCGGTCATGCCGCACCTCCGGGCAGCAGAGCGCGCTCCCAGAAGGCGGTGCAGAACCGGCCGAGGGGCCCGCGGGGCTCCGCACCGGGCGGCACTCCCGCGTCCTGGTCGGCCACGATCCCCGGGTCGTAAGGGAGTTCACCGGCGAGCGGCAGCCGGAGCGCGTCCGCGACCCACCGCTCGTCGAGCCCCACCGCGTACGGTCCGCGGACCACGGCCCGCAGGTCGCGCACGGCCGGGCCGATCGCCGCGACCATCCGGTGGGCGGCCGCGACCGCCCTCAGCTCCGCGGGGACGACGAGCAGCCCGAGGTCCAGCTGGGCCAGCGCCTCCGTGACCGACGGGTCGGTCCCGCGCGGCAGGTCGACCACGACGGCCCCGCCCCGGCGCCGCGCGGCGGCCAGCACGGACCGCACGGCCTCGGGCGGCACCGGCGCCGTCGCGTCCCGGCCCCAGCTGAGCACCCGGACCCCACGCACCGACGGCAGGGACTCCTCCAGGGCGCCGCCGGCGAGACGGCCCTTGGAGGCGGCGAAGTCGGGCCATCGTCTGCCCTCCTCGCGCTCGCCGCCGAGCAACACGTCGAGTCCTCCGCCCAGCGGGTCGCCGTCGACGAGCAGCGTCCGCCGCCCGGCCCTCGCGGCGGCCAGCGCGAGGCCGCAGGCCAGCGTGGAGGCCCCCGCACCGCCCCGGCCGCCGACGACGCCCACGGTCAGCGCCGCCCTGCCCACTCCCTCGGCCGCGTCGGCGAGACGGTCGACGAGGAGGCTCTCGGCGCCCGGCAGGCTCAGCACGCTCTCCGCGCCGATCTCCACCGCCAGCCGCCACAGCCCCGGATCGTCCTGGTCACGGCCGACGAGGAGGGTCCCCGGCCGGCGCACCGCTCCCCGACAGCGGGCCGCGGCGTCGTCGCCGACCAGGACGAGCGGCGGGTCGGTCCAGCTCGCCCGCCGCTCCGGCACCCGGTGATGCACCTCGGGCTCGACCCCGGCGGCGGCGCACAGCCGCAGGAGGTCGTCGAGCAGCCCGAGGTCCTCGGTGACGATCAGCGGCCCGGCCCGGCGCGCCCCTTCCCCCGCCGGCCCGACCGCTGCCGGCGCTCCCGCTCCCGCTCCCCGCGAGTCCGGACCCCACGGATCCCGCCCCCACGGCACCGAACCGCGTGCCCCACCCCTGGCCCCGGAAGTCCTGGATGCCTCCACGACACACACCCCTCTCGTGATTCCTGCCGTCCGCGAACTTCGCGACAGGAATCACCGTGGGGCCGTCCAGGAAATCGTGCCGATCTTGCCGAAAAACTGTGGATAAGCGAGGGGCTGTGAATAACTTCGCCACCCCTCCGGGGACTGTCCGGAACGCAGCCCCACGATTACTGTGAGTGATGGATCGAGGGTCGGGCGGGGCCCCGGTCCGCTCACGATCGAAGAACGGAAGGAAGGGAGCGAGCGATGGCACTCAGGGCCGAAATGGCTCCGGACATGCGACGACCCCCGCCGGGGGGGAGAGCGGGGGTCGTCTCTCCGGCCGACTCGGGGGGGGAGGAGCCGGACCGGGTTAGCACGGTCGCGAACGATCCGTGACTTCCATGGTGTACCCGAGAGCCTTCTCAGGCAAACCCACGCGCCCGAGCGTACGCCGAATGGCGGGCACCTATGCTCGGGCTTGTGGAAAACCACTCCTTGCCGCGCACAGCCGCCTTCTTTGACCTGGACAAGACGGTCATTGCGAAGTCATCGACGCTGACCTTCAGCAAGTCCTTCTACCGGGGCGGACTGATCAGCCGCCGCGCCGCCCTGCGGACGGCCTACATCCAGTTCGTCTTCCTGGTCGGCGGAGCAGATCACGACCAGATGGAGCGGATGCGTGAATATCTTTCCGCGCTCTGCAAAGGCTGGAACGTCGCCCAGGTGAAGGAGCTCGTCGCCGAGACTCTTCACGATCTGATCGACCCGATCATCTACGACGAAGCGGCTTCTCTCATCGAGGAGCACCACGCCGCCGGCCGCGACGTCGTGATCGTCTCGACCTCCGGCGCCGAGGTGGTCGAGCCGATCGGCGAGATGCTCGGCGCCGACCGGGTCGTCGCCACCCGGATGGTGGTCGGGGAGGACGGCTGCTTCACGGGGGAGGTGGAGTACTACGCCTATGGGCCGACGAAGGCCGAGGCCGTACGGGAGCTCGCGGAGTCGGAGGGCTACGACCTCTCGCGCTGCTACGCGTACAGCGACTCGGCGACCGACATCCCCATGCTGGAGGCCGTCGGCCACCCGTACGCGGTCAATCCGGACCGGACGCTGCGCCGCGAGGCGGTCGCTCGGGAATGGCCGGTGCTCGCCTTCGACAAGCCGGTGCGGCTCAAGCAGCGGCTGCCCGAATTCCGGATGCCGCCCCGCCCCACCCTCGTCGCCGCGGCGGCGGTGGGAGCGGCAGCCGTCGGGGCCGGGCTCGTCTGGTACGCGGCGCGGCGCCGGCAGGCCGCCCTCGCCCAACGGCTCGCCGGTGACTTTGCCCGGATTTGAGCAATCGGCCCGCGAAGGGGAGCCAGCACTTTCGCTTCCCCCCGGACAGGAGTAGAAAGGAATCAGGCCCGCGAGACCGAGGACATCCGAGAGGATCACCTGTTGAGCATGAAGGCCCCACGGACCTAGCACCGAAACCGGGCACCCACGCGACGTCGACCCGTCGATTACGGGCCAGCCGCACCAGGCCTCGGGCAAAGTTCCCGGCCTGATGGGCACATATCGAGGACGCTTGGTAACTGGGTGGACGTGCCAGCGGCGGTACCAGGACTGGTGCCGCCGCAACCCATTTCCGGCCCCGGGCCGCACCCCCCGAAGAGTCAGGCCTCGCACTGGGCCCCGGCCACCGGTCGGCCCCGGCCGCACCCCCCGAAGAGCCAGGCCCCGCACTGGGCCCCGGCAGCTACCAGGGGTCAGGCCTCGTCGAGAGCCGGGCCCCGGGCTCATCCGCCGGAGAGCAGTCCGTCACGCCGCGCCGCGCTGGAGGGCCTCGCAGACCGCCGTGGATTCGCGGACTCCCAGCTCTACCGAGCGGCCGCAGTGGGCGATCCAGGCACCCACGCCCTCCGGGGTGCCCGAGAGGTAGCCCTCGAAGGCAACGAGGTAGGCGGCTCGGCCCTGTTCCGCGTGGCCGACCTCGGCCGGGCAGATCGCCTTGGGGTCGAGGCCGCTGCCGACCAGCGCGATCCGCTCCGCCGCCCGGGCGACGAGGCCGTTGTACGAGGTGAAGGGGCGCAGCGCGAGCAGTTCGCCGTGGACCACGGCGGCCGTCACGAGCGCCGGGGCCTCACTGCCCGCGACGATCAGTTCGGCGAGGCCGTCGAGCCGCCCGGCGACCTCGGCGGGCGTCGGGAGCGGGGCGTTGATCAGCGGTTCGTCGACCGTCTCGCCGTCAAGCCGGGGCCGGCCCACGGAGTCGGCGACGCCGGCAGCGTCCGCGACGCCCGCGTCGCCGGAGGCGACCAGGTGCAGCCGGGCGAGCACGCGCAGCGGCGACTGGCGCCAGATGGAGAGCAGCTGCCCGGCCTCGGCACCCAGGCGCAGGGCGGCGCCGACCGTGCGGGCCTCGGCGTCGGCGCTGAAGTCGGTGCGCCTGCGGACCTCCTCCAGGGCCCAGTCGGCCCCGGACAGGGCGGCCGAGCCGCGCGCGCCGCGCAGGGCCGCCTCGGAGGAGATCTCGTTGCTGCGGCGGCGCATCACGCGGTGGCCGTAGACCCGGTCGACGGCCTTGCGTACGGAGTCCACCGCTTCGGCGACGCCCGGCAGGGAGCCGAGGGCGGCCAAGGGGTCAGAGGCGTGCGTACTCATAAGTAGGGAGGCTACGCGCCTCGGCGGCCCTCCCCACGATGGAGTGGTCTTCTTCACGGAGCTTGACCACGGGCCGCGATCGTGCCGCTACCCTAGGTGAACATGAAGATCGCTTTCGTGGGGAAGGGCGGCAGCGGCAAGACCACGCTGTCCTCGCTCTTCATCCGCCACCTCGCCGCCAACGAAGCGCCGGTCGTCGCCGTCGACGCCGACATCAACCAGCACCTGGGCGCCGCGCTCGGCCTGCCCGAGGCGGAGGCCGCCGCGCTGCCCGCGATGGGCGCGCACCTGCCGCTCATCAAGGAGTACCTGCGGGGCAGCAACCCGCGGATCGCCTCCGCCGACACGATGATCAAGACCACGCCGCCCGGGGAGGGTTCGCGGCTGCTGCGGGTCCGCGAGGACAACCCGGTGTACGAGGCGTGCGCGCGGGCGGTGCGGCTCGACGACGGGGAGATCCGGCTGATGGCGACCGGGCCGTTCACAGAGTCGGACCTCGGGGTCTCCTGCTACCACTCGAAGGTCGGGGCGGTGGAGCTCTGCCTCAACCACCTGGTCGACGGGGCCGACGAGTACGTGGTCGTCGACATGACGGCGGG
Source organism: Streptomyces sp. NPDC055815 (assembly GCF_053616475.1). Taxonomy (NCBI): domain Bacteria; kingdom Bacillati; phylum Actinomycetota; class Actinomycetes; order Kitasatosporales; family Streptomycetaceae; genus Streptomyces; species Streptomyces sp. NPDC055815. Next base: position 26,950 of record NZ_JBSHDU010000063.1, read on the forward strand.
TTCGGACTCGTTCGCCTCCGGTCTCTTCACGCGCTTCGACATGACGTTCCTGGTCGCCGAGCCGACCCGCAAGGGCGTCTCGGTCTACCGCCAGTACAAGGAGTACGCGCGGGACTTCGGCGTGGCGCTCAAGGTCGTCGGCAACAAGGTGCAGGGCCAGGACGACCTCGACTTCCTGCGCGAGGAGGTCGGCGAGGACCTGCTGGTGACGGTGGGGCACTCGGACTGGGTGCGCGCGATGGAGAAGGGCCGCCCGCCACGCTTCGAGCTCCTGGAGGCGGAGAACCGCATGTCGCTGCAGGCCCTCCAGGACGCGGCGGACGACTCGTACGCCCACCGCGACTGGGAGCGCTACACGCGCCAGATGGTCCACTTCCACCTGCGCAACGCGGAGAGCTGGGGCAACGCCAAGACCGGGGCCGACCTGGCGGCGCAGGTCGACCCCGGGTTCGTACTGGACGAAGGGCTCAGTGCCGTACAGCCGGCTTAGTGGCTGAAGGCTGCTTCAGTGCCGAGCAGCAGCCGGTTTGGTGACTGCCGGCTGCTTCAGTGCCGTACAGCCGGCTCAGTGACTGACGGCTGCTTCAGTGCCGTACAGCAGCCGGCTCAGTGGCTGCCGGCTGCTTCAGTGCCCTGCAGCAGCCGGCTTGGTGGCGGGGGCGCCTGCCGGGGCGGCGGGCGGCTGGGCCGAGAGGAAGGTCTGCCAGCCGCCCTGCGGCGCCTCGCCCACCTTCAGGGTGCGCATCTTGGCGATGACGTCGGGGTCCTGGGCGTCGAGCCAGTCGGCGAGCTGGCGGAAGGAGACGCACTCGACGTCCTTCTGCACGCAGACCGTGGCGATGGTGTCCTCGATGGCGCGCATGTACGTGCCGCCGTTCCAGGACTCGAAGTGGTTGCCGATGATCAGCGGCGCCCGGTTGCCCCGGTAGGAGCGCTCGAAGGCCTGCACCAGGCCGTCGCGCATCTGGTTGCCCCAGTACTCGCGCCGGGACGGGTCGCCCTGGGTCGTGCCGGGGGACTGGTTCACCAGGAAGTTGTAGTCCATGGAGAGCGTCTGGAAGGCGCGGCCCGGGACGGGCACGAGCTGCATCGACAGGTCCCACAGGCCCAGGTCCTTCTTGGGCCAGATCTGGTCGTTGACGCCGCTGGTGTCGTAGCGGAAGCCCATCTGCGCCGCCGCCCTGACGAAGTTCTTCCGGCCCTCCAGGCAGGGGGTGCGGGCGCCGACGAGCTCCTTGTCGTAGTCGAAGGGCAGCGGCTGCTCGGCACGCAGGCCGGCGTTGGTCTTCCAGTTCTTGACGAAGGACTTGGCCTGGTTGATCTCGCTCTTCCACTCCTCGACGGACCAGTTCCCGACGCCGCCGTCGGCGCCGCAGAAGTGGCCGTTGAAGTGGGTGCCGATCTCGTTGCCCTCCTGCCAGGCGCCGCGCAGTTCGCGGACGGTGGCGCGGATGCCCTCGACGTCGTTGAAGCCGATGTCGGAGCGGCCCGCGCTGTGCTGCGGCGGGTCGTAGAGCTCCCTCTTCTCCTCCGGCAGCAGGTACACGCCGCTGAGGAAGTACGTCATGGTGGCGTCGTACTTCTTGCCCACCGCGCGGAAGTGGGAGAACAGCTTCTGGCTGTCCTCGCCCGCGCCGTCCCACGAGAAGACCACGAACTGCGGCGGCGTCTCGCCCGGCTTGAGCTTGTGCCAGACCGGCTGGTGGGGCTGGGCGCCGGTGAAGGCGGTCGAGCCGTCGCCGATCAGCCGGGGGGCCTGCGGGGCCGCGGCCGGGCCCTTCTTGGCGCCGGCGCCCGTGCCGCCCGGAGCGCCCTTCGTGCTGGTGCCGTCGGAGCCCGAGCAGCCGGCGAGGCCGGTGGCGAGAGCGAGGGTGAGGGCGCCGACGGTGAGCGCCTTCCTCCGGACAGTGGTCGTTCTGCGGGCGGCTGACATCCGCGCACCTCTCCTCAGATCCTCGGATTTCCGTACAAGGGATTTCCGTACAAGCGGCGTCAAGGTCGCACCACGGGGACCGGGGAGCGTCAACGACAAGCGGCGTGCGCACGTTCTGTCACCGGAACCGGTGAACCCTTGCCCCGTTTGCCCCGAAAATAATGCCGCAGTCTTTACTTTCCATTACGATCCATTTACTGAGCGTTGATCCTCCATGCGAACGCGACTTGCGGACACTCCGGAGGCTCGCGCCGCCATCCCGCCGCTGCACCCCGCACGAGCCGCGACCGCGCTGCCCCGGAGGAGACGGGACCATGACCCTCTGCACCCCTGCCCGCACGACCAACCGGCCCCGGATCCAGCGGCCTCACAGCCCGCCGGACGGGCCCCGACGCCGCTTCCGCCTCGCCGGCGCGGACCTCTCCGCGTCCGTCGCCGTCTTCCTGATCGCGCTGCCGCTCTCGCTCGGCATCGCGCTCGCCACCGGAGCCCCGCTCCAGGCCGGCCTGGTGGCCGCCGCCGTCGGCGGCCTCGTCGCCGGCCGCTTCGGCGGCTCCCCGCTCCAGGTGAGCGGCCCCGCCGCCGGACTCACCGTCGTGACCGCCGAGCTCATCCAGCAATACGGCTGGCGCACCACCTGCGCCATCACCGTCCTCGCCGGTCTCGCCCAACTCGCCCTGTCGGCCCTGCGCGTGGCCCGTTCGGCGCTCGCCGTCTCACCCGCGATCGTGCACGGCATGCTGGCCGGCATCGGCGTCACCATCGCCCTCGCCCAGCTCCACATCGTGCTCGGCGGCACCCCGCAGAGCTCCGCCGTCGACAACGTCCTCGGCCTTCCGGCCCAGTTGGCGCACGCCCATCCGGCCGCGCTCACCATCAGCGCCCTCACCGTGGCCGTACTGCTCTGCTGGTCCCGGCTGCCGGGCCGGGCCGGGCGGCTCGCGCGGAAGGTCCCGGCCGCGCTCGCCGCGGTGGCCGGGGCGACGGCCCTGGCCGCCCTCGCCGGACTGGCCGTGCCCCGCGTGGACCTGCCGTCCTGGAGCAGCCACGCGCTGCCCGGCCTGCCCGAGGGCCCGGTCCTCGGGATCGCGGCCGGTGTCCTCACGATCACCCTCGTCACCAGCGTGCAGTCGCTGCTCTCGGCCGTCGCGGTCGACAAGCTGGTCGCCTCCCGCGCGGACCACGGCCGGGGCGTCCCCCGCTCCGACCTCGACCGCGAGCTCGCCGGACAGGGCGCGGCCAACGTGATCTCCGGGGCGCTCGGCGGCCTCCCGGTCGCGGGGGTCGCGGTCCGCAGCGTCGCCAACGTCTCGGCGGGCGCGGTGAGTCGCGCCTCGACCATGCTGCACGGCCTGTGGATCGTGCTCGCGGCCCTACTGCTCGTGCCCGCGCTCGACCTGATCCCGCTGGCCGCGCTCGCCGCCCTCGTCATGGTGGTCGGCATCCAGATGGTGAGCATCACCCACATCCGTACGGTCACGCGCCACCGCGAGGTCGTCGTCTACGTGGTGACCCTGACCGGCGTCGTCCTCGTCGGCATCCTGGAGGGCGTCGCCCTCGGGATCGCCGTGGCCATCGCGGTCGCCCTGCACCGGCTCGCCCGCACCAGGATCACCCGCGAGGAGCGGGACGGTCGGCAGCTGCTCCGCGTCCGGGGCCAGCTGACCTTCCTGGCCGTGCCCCGGCTCAGCCGGGCCCTGCACCAGCTGCCGCAGGGTTCCGACGTGGTGGTCGAGCTCGACGGCTCCTTCATGGACCACGCCGCGTACGAGACGCTGAGCGACTGGACCGCCGGGCACCTCGCCCACGGCGGGACGGTCGAGACGACCGGGCCCTCAGGGATCCGGATCGCCGAGCCCGCCCCGGTCACCGCCTCCGCCGCGCACCCCTGCTGCCGCCCGTGGACTCCCTGGCACAACCACCAGTGCGGTGAACAGCCCCCAGGGACCCCAGGGACCCCCGAGACAACAGACACCACCGGGACCACCGGCGACAGCGGCACCACCAGCACCGAACCCGTACGGGCCACGGGACTGCACCTGGCGAGCGGCATCGGCAAGTTCCAGCGGAACACCGCCCCGCTCGTACGGGACGAGCTCGCACGGCTCGCCCGGGAGGGGCAGCGTCCCTCCCAGCTCTTCCTGACCTGCGCCGACTCCCGTCTCGTCACCAGCATGATCACTTCCAGCGGCCCCGGTGACCTCTTCACCGTGCGGAACGTCGGCAACCTCGTCCCGCTCCCCGGCGAGGAGAGCGGGGACGACTCGGTGGCGGCGGCGATCGAGTACGCGGTGGAGGTGCTGCGGGTCTCGTCGATCACCGTCTGCGGGCACTCGGGCTGCGGGGCGATGCAGGCCCTGCTCAACGGCAGCCCGGACGACCCGCCGACCCCGCTGCGCCGCTGGCTGCGGCACGGCAGACCCAGCCTGGAGCGGATGGCGAGCCGGCGGCACGCCTGGGCCCGGATCTCCGGGCGGCTTCCGGCGGACGCGGTCGAGCAGCTCTGTCTGACGAACGTGGTCCAGCAGCTGGAGCACCTGCGGGCGTACGAGCCGGTGGCGCGCCGGCTGGCCGAGGGCACGCTCTCGCTGCACGGCGTGTACTTCCACGTGGGCGAGGCGCAGGCGTACCTCCTCTCGGGGACGGACGAGGTGCACAGCTACGACGACGTCTTCACCCGGGTCATGCCGGCGGAGCACCCGGTCGCACCGGCGAACCACCAGGTCATGCCGACCGGCCGCCTCGCCGGGGTGGCGCGCGCGTCCTGAACCTTCCGGCCGCCCCGGCCGTGAGACTGTGTGGCCCCTTCTCCCACCGCTCGGGACGAAGGGGCCACCGCACGTCAAGCCACTCACAGGTCTAAACCAATTCCCTGGAGGCTCTTGTCACCCGGGCTTCCGGCTGGTGAGCTATGACGCGGGACACATACGCACAGAGGACGCCCTGGGAAAGGGAGATGTCGTGAGCAACGAATCCTTGGCCAACCTGCTCAAGGAAGAGCGGCGGTTCGCGCCGCCCACCGAGCTGGCCGCGGACGCCAATGTGACGGCGGAGGCGTACGAGCAGGCCAAGGCGGACAGGCTGGGCTTCTGGGCCGAGCAGGCCAAGCGCCTCAGCTGGGCCACCGAGCCGACCGAGACCCTCGACTGGTCGAACCCGCCGTTCGCCAAGTGGTTCGCCGACGGCGAGCTGAACGTGGCGTACAACTGCGTCGACCGGCACGTCGAGGCCGGTCTCGGGAACCGGGTCGCCATCCACTTCGAGGGCGAGCCCGGCGACAGCCGCGCGATCACCTACGCCGAGCTCAAGGACGAGGTCTCCAAGGCCGCCAACGCCCTGACGGAGCTGGGTGTCCGCAAGGGCGACCGGGTCGCGGTCTACCTGCCGATGATCCCCGAGGCGGCCATCACGATGCTGGCCTGCGCCCGTGTCGGCGCCGCCCACTCGGTGGTCTTCGGCGGCTTCTCGGCCGACGCCGTCGCCTCCCGCATCCAGGACGCCGACGCCAAGGTGGTCGTCACCGCCGACGGCGGCTACCGCCGCGGCAAGCCGAGCGCCCTCAAGCCGGCCATCGACGAGGCCGTCGCCAAGTGCCCGCAGGTCGAGCACGTCCTCGTGGTCCGCCGTACGGGCCAGGACACCGCCTTCACCGAGGGCCGGGACGTCTGGTGGGACGACATCGTCACCCGCCAGTCCACCGAGCACACCCCGGAGGCCTTCCCGGCGGAGCACCCGCTCTTCATCCTCTACACCTCGGGGACGACGGGGAAGCCGAAGGGCATCCTGCACACCTCCGGCGGCTACCTCACCCAGGCCGCGTACACCCACCACGCCGTCTTCGACCTCAAGCCGGAGAGCGACGTCTACTGGTGCACCGCCGACATCGGCTGGGTCACCGGGCACTCGTACATCGTCTACGGCCCGCTGGCCAACGGCGCGACGCAGGTCATGTACGAGGGCACCCCGGACACCCCGCACCAGGGCCGGTTCTGGGAGATCGTGCAGAAGTACGGCGTCACGATCCTCTACACGGCGCCGACCGCGATCCGCACGTTCATGAAGTGGGGAGACGACATCCCCGCGAAGTTCGACCTGTCCAGCCTCCGCGTCCTCGGCTCGGTCGGCGAGCCGATCAACCCCGAGGCCTGGGTCTGGTACCGCGAGCACATCGGCGCGAACAAGACCCCGATCGTGGACACCTGGTGGCAGACCGAGACCGGCGCGATGATGATCTCGCCGCTGCCGGGCGTCACCGAGACCAAGCCGGGCTCCGCCCAGCGCCCGCTGCCGGGCATCTCCGCCACCGTCGTCGACGACGAGGCGAACGAGGTCCCGAACGGCGGCGGTGGCTACCTGGTCCTCACCGAGCCGTGGCCGTCGATGCTCCGCACCATCTGGGGCGACGACCAGCGCTACATCGACACGTACTGGTCCCGCTTCGAGGGCAAGTACTTCGCCGGTGACGGCGCCAAGAAGGACGAGGACGGCGACATCTGGCTGCTCGGCCGGGTCGACGACGTCATGCTCGTCTCGGGCCACAACATCTCGACGACCGAGGTCGAGTCGGCCCTCGTCTCGCACCCGTCCGTCGCCGAGGCGGCCGTCGTCGGCGCCGCCGACGAGACGACCGGCCAGGCGATCGTCGCCTTCGTCATCCTGCGCGGCACGGCGAGCGAGGACGAAGGCCTCGTCGCCGACCTGCGCAACCACGTCGGCGCCACCCTCGGCCCGATCGCCAAGCCGAAGCGGATCCTGCCGGTCGCGGAGCTGCCGAAGACCCGCTCGGGCAAGATCATGCGCCGTCTGCTGCGCGACGTCGCGGAGAACCGTGAGCTGGGTGACGTCACCACCCTGACCGACTCCTCGGTCATGTCGCTCATCCAGACCCAGCTGCCGGCCACGTCCAGCGAGGACTGACCGACCCGTACGGCCCGAACGCCCGCCCCGGAGACCTCGGGGCGGGCGTTTCCCGTGCCCCACCCCGACGGGACGAACCGTACAAATCTCCCTAAAGTGAATCTCGCCGGACACAACTCGGGCTCGTTAGGTAAAGTAAGGATCGCGTCAGGAACGCGACAGAAAGACCTAGGTGAGCCGGGAAGTCTGGTCGGCATGTGCTTCGCCCTGCCTACCCGACGGAGGTCTCCCCCCGTGTCCGTGCCCACCGACCGCAAGTTCCTCGGCCGGCTCTCGCTGCCCGAGCGGCGGTACATCGCCGACGCCCTGCGCACCGAGACCGTCGGTGGCGTCCTGCTGCTCCTCGCCGCCGTCGCCGCCCTCGTCTGGGCGAACTCCCCGCTGAGCGCGAGCTACGAGACCGTCAGCGACTTCCACATAGGCCCCGCCGCCCTCGGCCTCGACCTCTCGATCCAGCACTGGGCCGCCGACGGCCTCCTCGCCATCTTCTTCTTCGTCGCCGGCATCGAGCTCAAGCGCGAGCTCGTCGCGGGCGAGCTGCGCGACCCCAAGGCCGCCGTCCTCCCCGTCGTCGCCGCGCTCTGCGGCATGGCGGCCCCCGCCCTCGTCTACACCCTGGTCAACGCCGTCGGCGACGGCTCGATGGCCGGCTGGGCCGTGCCCACCGCGACCGACATCGCCTTCGCGCTCGCCGTCCTCGCCGTCATCGGCACCTCGCTGCCCTCCGCGCTGCGCGCCTTCCTGCTCACCCTGGCCGTCGTCGACGACCTGTTCGCGATCCTGATCATCGCGATCTTCTTCACCAGCGACCTGAACTTCGCCGCGCTCGGCGGCGCCGTCGCCGGCCTCGCCGTCTTCTGGGTACTGCTCCGCAAGGGCGTCCGCGGCTGGTACGTGTACGTGCCGCTGGCCCTGGTCATCTGGGGCCTGATGTACAACAGCGGCGTCCACGCCACCATCGCCGGCGTCGCCATGGGCCTGATGCTCCGCTGCACCACCCGGGACGGCGAGCAGCACTCCCCCGGCGAGCACATCGAGCACCTGGTCCGGCCGGTCTCGGCCGGGCTCGCCGTGCCCCTCTTCGCGCTGTTCTCCGCCGGTGTCAGCGTCTCCGGCGGCGCGATCCACGACGTCTTCACCCAGCCGGTCACCCTCGGCGTGGTCCTCGGCCTCGTCGTCGGCAAGGCGATCGGCATCTTCGGCGGCACCTGGCTCGCCGCCCGCTTCACCCGTGCGGAGCTCAACCCGGACCTGGCCTGGCCCGACGTGTTCGCCGTCGCCACCCTCGCCGGGATCGGCTTCACCGTGTCGCTCCTCATCGGCGAACTCGCCTTCGCCGGGGACGCCGTCCTCACCGACGAGGTGAAGGCCGCCGTCCTGATCGGCTCGCTGATCGCGGCCGTCCTCGCCTCCGTCCTGCTGAAGCTGCGGGTCCGGAAGTACCAGATCCTGGTCTCCGACGAGGAGCGCGACGACGACGAGGACGGCATCCCCGACATCTACGAGCAGGACAACCCGGAGTACCACCTGCGGATGGCCGAGATCTACGAGAGGAAGGCCGCGGAACACCGGGAGCGCGCCCGACTGGCGGGGGCATCGCGCGACGGGGCCGACCGTCCGGCATGATCTGATGCGGACCGTAGAAGAGGACTCGCACCGTAGAAGAGGACCTCGGACCGCAGAAGAGAAGAGGGAGCAGCGATGAGCGACCCGTTCGACGGAACCGAGCGCAGCCTCGGCCAGCTGGTCGCCTCGGCGACCGCCGAGATGTCCGCGCTGGTGCACGACGAGATCGCCCTGGCCAAGGCCGAACTGCGGCAGGACGTGAAGCGCGGTGCGCTCGGCAGCATCATGGGAATCGGCGCCCTCGTGGTGCTGCTGTTCTCGCTGCCGATGCTGAGCTTCGCGCTCGCGTACGCCATCAACACCTGGACCGGCGGGCACAACGGGAACGGGGGCTGGAACCTCGTCTGGTGCTTCCTGCTGTCCTTCGCCTTCAACGTGCTGCTCGCGGTCCTCCTCGGGCTGATCGCCGTCGCCAAGTTCAAGAAGGTCAAGCCGCCGGAGAAGTCCATCGCCTCCGCCAAGCAGACGGCGGCCATCATGCAGAACGCGAAGCCGCACCCCCGTCCGGAGCAGCGTCCGGCCCTGGAGAAGGCCTCCGCTGTGGGACGCTCGTCCGTATGACCCTCCCCGACAGCAGCAGCGGCAACGGCGGGCCCGTACGGCTCGACGGGCCGTGGACCCACCGCGACGTGGCCGCCAACGGCGCCCGCTTCCACATCGCCGAGATGGGCGACGGCCCGCTGGTGCTGCTCCTGCACGGCTTCCCGCAGTTCTGGTGGACCTGGCGCCACCAGCTGCCCGCCCTGGCCGATGCCGGGTTCCGGGCGGTCGCGATGGACCTGCGCGGGGTGGGCGGCAGCGACCGCACGCCACGGGGTTACGACCCCGCCAACCTGGCCCTCGACATCACCGGCGTCGTCCGCTCGCTCGGCGAGCCGGACGCGGCGCTCGTCGGGCACGACCTGGGCGGCTACCTCGCCTGGACGGCCGCCGTGATGCGGCCGAAGCTGGTGCGCCGGCTCGTGGTCTCCTCGATGCCGCACCCGCGCCGCTGGCGCTCGGCGATGCTCTCCGACTTCGCCCAGTCGCGGGCCGGCTCGCGCATCTGGGGCTTCCAGCGGCCGTGGCTGCCGGAGCGTCAGCTCGTCGCGGACGACGGGGCGCTCGTGGGCGAGCTGATCCGGGACTGGTCGGGCCCGAAGCCGCTCGACGAGGAGGCCGTCGAGGTCTACCGGCGGGCGATGTGCGTCCCGTCGACGGCGCACTGCTCCATCGAGCCGTACCGCTGGATGGTGCGGTCCCTGGCCCGCCCGGACGGCATCCAGTTCAACCGGCGCATGAAGCGGCCGGTGCGGGTGCCGACGCTCCATCTGCACGGCTCCCTGGACCCGGTGATGCGGACCCGCAGCGCCGCGGGGTCCGGCGAGTACGTGGAGGCGCCGTACCGCTGGCGGCTCTTCGACGGCCTCGGGCACTTCCCGCACGAGGAGGACCCGGTGGCCTTCACCACGGAGCTCGTCAACTGGCTGAAGGACCCCGAGCCCGACCGCTGAGCCGCCGTCAGCTCCGTTCTGCGTACAGGCGTCCTTCGAACGGCCATGTGCCCCGCGCATACTCCAATTGGCGGGCCCCGGGGCGGTTACCGACCTTGGCCCCCGGGCAGACGTCGAGGTATGGGCTGGACGCACGACTACGGTGACACGACAGCACGCGACCGCCGCACGGCCACGGGGCCGGCCTCCCGCGAGAGGGGTGGCCCGCCGGACCAGGGCCCCGCGGCGCAAGGGGTGGGGATCTCGCGCATCCTGCGCCGCCGGGCCCGCTGGGTCTCGGCCCGGCTCCGGCATCCCAGAGACACCGCCTAGGCCGCGCGGGCCTGTCCGGCGGTGATCCGCCGGGCGGGCCCCGGGCCCGGAATCAGAGGGCGCAGGCCTGGGTGTCGACCTGCTGGTCGGCGGTCCGGCCGTGCTCGATGTCCTCACGGATCTCGTCGACCGTCAGGGCGTATCCGGTGTTCGCGTCGTCGAGGGAGCGGGCGAAGATCACGCCGTACACCTCGCCGTCCTCGGTGAGGAGCGGACCGCCGGAGTTGCCCTGGCGGACCGTCGCGTACAGCGAGTACACGTCCCTGCGCACCTCGTCGCGGTGGTAGATGTCGGGGCCCTTGGCGCTGATGCGGCCCCGCACGCGGGCGGAGCGCACGTCGTACGAGCCGTTCTCCGGGAATCCGGCGACGATCGCGTCGTCGCCGCTGCGGGCGTCCTCGTCGGTGAAGGCCAGCGGGGTCGCCTTCAGGTCCGGGACGTCCAGGACGGCGATGTCACGCTGCCAGTCGTAGAGGACGACCTTGGCGTCGTAGAGCTTGCCCTCGCCGCCTATCTGGACGGTCGGCTCGTCGACGCCGCCGACGACATGGGCGTTGGTCATGATCCGGCGGTCGGCGAAGACGAATCCGGTGCCTTCGAGGACCTTGCCGCAGCTCTGCGCGGTGCCGACGACCTTCACGATGGAGCGCTGCGCGCGGGCGGCGACCGGGCTGCCGGCGAGCGCCGGGTCGGGCGGGGCGACCCGGGTGATCGGCTCGTTCGCGAAGGGGCTGAAGACCTGCGGGAAGCCGCTGCGGGCCAGGGTGGAGCTGAAGTCGTCGAACCAGCCGGAGGCCTGATCCGGCATCACCTGCTCGACGCCGAGCAGCACCTTGGAGTTCCGCACCTCCTTGCCCAGGGTGGGCAGCGAGGTACGGGCGAGGGCGGAGCCGATCAGCCACGCCACGAGCAGCATCGCGACGACGTTGACGAGGGCGCCGCCGGTGGCGTCGAGCGCGCGGGCCGGCGACCAGGTGATGTGGCGGCGCAGCTTGTTGCCCAGGTGGGTGGTGAAGGCCTGTCCGACGGAGGCGCAGACGATGACCACCATCACGAAGACGACGGTGGCGGTGGTCGATACCTCGCTGTTGTCGGTCAGCTGGTCCCAGAGGATCGGGAGCAGCAGAACGGCGACGAGACCGCCGCCGAGGAAGCCGATCACCGAGAGGATGCCGACCACGAATCCCTGGCGGTAACCGATGATCGCGAACCACACGGCGGCGAGCAGCAACAAGATGTCCAGCACGTTCACCGTCAATAGCCTCGCAGATTCGTTTCCGGTCGCGCGGGGCCGGTCGGCCCGAAGGCCGGCCCGCCCGGAGGTCAGCCTGTCATGAGCGCCAGTCGAGCGGGACCTGCTTGGACCGGTCCCAGGGGCGCTCCCAGTCGGCGTAGTGGAGCAGCCGGTCGATGACGCCGGCCGTAAAACCCCAGACCAGGGCGGACGCGACGAGGAACCCGGGGCCCTGGTGGCCGCTCGGGTGGACGGCGGTCGCGCGGTTGGCGGGGTCCGTGAGATCCGCCACGGGGACGGTGAAGACGCGGGCGGTCTCGCCGGGGTCGACGACGCCGACCGGGCTCGGCTCGCGCCACCAGCCGAGGACGGGGGTGACGACGAAGCCGCTGACCGGGATGTAGAGCCGGGGCAGGACACCGAAGAGCTGGACGCCCCGCGGGTCGAGGCCGGTCTCCTCGCGGGCCTCGCGCAGGGCGGCGCGCAGCAGCCCGCCGTCCTCGGGGTCGCCGTCCTCGGGGTCGAGGGCGCCGCCGGGGAAGGAGAGCTGTCCGGCGTGCGAGCGGAGGCTGCCGGAGCGCTCCATGAGCAGCAGCTCGGGTCCGCGCTCGCCCTCGCCGAAGAGGACGAGGACCGCGGACTGGCGGCCGGCGCCGCTCTCGGGCGGCAGGAAGCGGCTCAGCTGCTCGGGCCGGACCGTGCGGGCGACCCGGTCGACGGGCCCGAGCCAGTCGGGCAGTCCGTCCCGGCTGAGCAGGCCGGCCGTGCCGGGTCCGTGGATCTCTTCGTCAGTGCGCGTCATTGGCACCCCCGTGATTCACAACGCGATCGGTGGACGGGTTCGTTCCCGGCGGTCCCGCCGCCGCGGGCTCCGCCGGGCAGGCCGCGGCGCCGCGGGCTCCCGCGGGCGGGTTCACGCGCCGCGCGGCCGGGCTCAAGCGTCGCCGCCCAGCGGGGGCGCCGGGCGGCCCGGGTAGCCGGCCGGCGGGTTGAGCCGCTGGCCGGGGAGGCCGCCCATCTCGTACTTGAGCAGCTTCCGGGCCTTCTCGGGGTCGGTCTCGCCCTCTCCGTACGAGGGGCAGAGGTGGGTGATCGGGCAGGCGCCGCAGGCGGGCTTGCGGGCATGGCAGATCCGGCGGCCGTGGAAGATCACCCGGTGCGAGAGCATCGTCCACTCGCTCTTCGGGAAGATCGTCGCGACCTCGGCCTCGATCTTCACCGGGTCGTCGGACTCGGTCCACCGCCAGCGGCGGGCGAGGCGCATGAAGTGGGTGTCGACGGTGATGCCGGGGACCCCGAAGGCGTTGCCGAGGACGACGAAGGCGGTCTTGCGGCCGACGCCGGGGAGCTTGACGAGATCCTCCAGGCGGCCGGGGACCTCGCCGCCGAAGTCGTCCCTGAGGGCGGTGGCGAGGCCCATGATCGACTTGGTCTTGGCGCGGAAGAAGCCGGTCGGCCGGATCAGCTCCTCGACCTCCTCGGGCACGGCCGCGGCGAGGTCCTCGGGCGTCGGGTACTTCGCGAAGAGGGCGGGGGTGGTCTGGTTGACCCGCAGGTCGGTGGTCTGGGCCGAGAGGACCGTGGCGACGAGCAGCTCGAAGGGGTTGCGGAAGTCGAGCTCCGGATGGGCGTACGGGTAGACCTCGGCGAGCTCGCGATTGATCCGGCGCGCCCGGCGCACCATCGCGAGCCGCGACTCGGGCTTGGCGCCGGCGGCGGGCTTCGCGGACTTCACGGCGGCGGCGGGCTTCGCGGCGGCCGGCTTGGCGGGCTTCACGGCGGCGGGCTTCACGGCGGCCGGCTTGGCGGGCTTCGCGGCGGTGGCCGACTTCGCGGGCTTCACGGACGTCACGGCGGCGGCCGACTTAGCGGACTTCACGGACTTCACGGTCGCAGCAGCCTCGGTGGCCTCGGCGGGCTTCACGGGCTTCCCTTTTGCACCTTTTGCCCGTTTCGACACGCCGCGTTCGCCCACAGCGGAATTACCTTCGGCCGACACTCTTTCAGCCCCCTTGGCCTGCGCTCTCACCGGCGAGTTGGACACCCGGCCAGCCTAGGCGCCGCCGCCGACATCCGCCCCGGGCGTGGCCGATCGGAGCCCAATCGGGCCCCTGACGTACGGACGGGCGGCTCGGTACGTCAAACTTGTTGTGATTGATCGCACTGTTTTGTGCGTCCGGCATCATGGGACCCAGGTCCTTTGAGCAGGTCGACAGTAGGAGAGAACTCGTGGACGACGTTCTGCGGCGCGCCCCGCTCTTCGCGGCGCTCGATGACGAGCAGGCTGCCGAGCTGCGCGCCTCGATGAGTGAGGCGACGCTCGCCCGTGGCGACGCGCTCTTCCACGAGGGCGACCCCGGCGACCGCCTGTACGTGGTGACCGAGGGCAAGGTGAAGCTGCACCGCACCTCCCCCGACGGCCGCGAGAACATGCTGGCCGTCCTCGGCCCCGGCGAGCTCATCGGCGAGCTGTCCCTCTTCGACCCGGGCCCGCGCACCGCCACCGCGACCGCGCTGACCGAGGTCAAGCTGCTCGGCCTGGGCCACGGCGACCTCCAGCCCTGGCTGAACGCCCGCCCCGAGGTGGCCACCGCGCTGCTCCGCGCCGTCGCCCGCCGGCTGCGCAAGACCAACGACCAGATGTCCGACCTGGTCTTCTCCGACGTCCCGGGCCGTGTCGCCCGCGCGCTCCTCGACCTGTCCCGCCGCTTCGGCGTGCAGTCGGAGGAGGGCATCCACGTCGTCCACGACCTCACCCAGGAGGAGCTGGCCCAGCTGGTCGGCGCCTCCCGCGAGACGGTCAACAAGGCGCTCGCCGACTTCGCCCAGCGCGGCTGGCTGCGCCTGGAGGCCCGCGCCGTGATCCTGCTGGACGTGGAGCGCCTCGCGAAGCGCTCGCGCTGAGCACCACCGCACGCGTACACGGAAAGGCCGCCCCGGTCCGACGACCGGGGCGGCCTTCCGCGTCCTACGGGACGGTCAGCGCTTCGAGCCGTCCACGATCACCGGGGCGGAGCCGCCGCTCCCGCAGGGCACCGCGTAGACCGGGTTCTTCGCCGCGGCCTCCTTGTACGCGTCGATGCACTGGTTCATCAGGACCTTGTCCGTCAGCGAGTCGTTGAGGATCTTGTTGGCGCGGGCGATGCCCTCCGCCTCGATGCGGCGCCGGTCGGCCTCGGCCTTGGCGGTACGGGAGGCCTCGGTGGCCCGCTCCGTGGCCTGCTGCTGCTGGATCTTGCGGTCGATCTGGCCCTGGAGGGCGTCCGAGGGCTTCACGTTCCGCAGGTTGACCGTGGTCACGTTGATGCCGCGCGGGGCCAGGCGCTCCTTGATCAGGGCGTTGATCTCGGCGCTGATCCCCTCGCGGTCGGAGGCGTACCCCTGCTCGCTGGTGTGGCGGGCGAAGACGTTGCGGACGATCTCACGGCTGTCCGGGTAGACCAGCCGCTGCTGGATGGCGTCCTCGCTGCCCGCGAGCTTGTACAGCTCGACGGCCTTGGCCTGGTCGACGGACCACTTCACCGTGACCTCGGCGTACATGACGCCGCCCTGCGAGGAGCGGACCTCGACCACGTCCTTGTCGGAGAGGTTGAGGTCGACCGGGCGGGTGGAGAAGGTCGTGACGTCGGTGAACGGCGACTTCACGTGCATGCCCGAGGTCATCGGCGAGCCGACCTTGCCGAAGGCGACCGGTACACCGACCTCGTACGCGCTGATCACGTACGTCATGCTCGCGACCAGCGAGAAGAGGCCGGCCAGGAGCGCGCCGAGGGCGCCGAACTTCAGGCCCTTGGAGTCGTTGGAGCGGCCGACGAGAAAGAGCACCACTGCGGCTATGACCAGCAGGATGGCGATGACGAACACGGGCTTCCCCCCGAGAGCTACGGCCAGATGTAAGCGGAGCGTAAGACACGGGGGGAGGGCCCGTCGGTTCCGGGTCCCTTCAGCGGACGCTCAGACCAGGCCGCGCTCCCTCAGGTACTCCAGCTGCGCCCGCACCGAGAGCTCGGCCGCCGGCCACAGGGAGCGGTCCACGTCCGCGTACACATGGGCGACGACCTCCGCCGCCGTCCGGTGCCCGGCCTCGACCGCCGTCTCGACCTGGGCGAGCCGGTTCGCCCGGTGCGCCAGGTAGAACTCCACGGCCCCCTGCGCGTCCTCCAGGACCGGCCCGTGCCCCGGCAGAACCGTGTGCACCCCGTCGTCGACGGTCAGCGAGCGCAGCCGCCGCAGCGAGTCCAGGTAGTCCCCGAGCCGCCCGTCCGGGTGCGCGACCATCGTCGTCCCGCGCCCCAGGATCGTGTCGCCCGTCAGCACCGCCCGGTCCGCCGGCAGGTGGAAGGAGAGCGAGTCCGAGGTGTGCCCGGGCGTCGGGACGACCCGCAGCTCCAGGCCGCCGACCGTCACCACGTCCCCCGCGCCCAGCCCCTCGTCGCCCAGACGCAGCGCCGGATCAAGGGCCCGCACGGCCGTCCCGGTCAGCTCCGCGAAGCGGCCCGCACCCTCCGCGTGGTCCGGGTGGCCGTGGGTCAGCAGGGTCAGCGCGACCCGCTTGCCGAGCTTCTCCGCGGTGTCGATCACATGGCGCAGATGGGCCTCGTCGAGCGGCCCCGGGTCGACGACGACGGCGAGGCCGGAGCCCGGCTCGGAGAGCAGCCAGGTGTTGGTGCCGTCGAGCGTCATCGCGGACGGGTTGGGCGCCAGGACGTTCACCGCGCGGTCGGTCGCGGGACCGGAGACCACGAGGCCGCGCGGCTGGCCGGGCAGGGCGGCGGCGTCGCTCATCGCTCACCCCCGACAGAGATGATCTTGGTGAACTCCTCGTGCCCCGGCCAGCTGAGGACCAGCTCGTCGCCCTCCAGGCGCGCCTGCGCGAGCACCGGGGCCATGTTCTGCTCCGCCGCCGCGACCAGCGCCTCGGCGGCCGTCCCGTACGGCTCCAGGGTGCGCAGGGTCGAGATCGTCGGCGGCATCATCGTCAGCTCGCCCCGGTCGTAGCCGGCCGCGGCGTCCGCCGGGCGGATCCACACCGTGCGGTCCGCCTCCCCGGAGACGTCCCGGGTGCGCTGGCCGGCCGGGAGGGCCGCCACGAAGAACCAGGTGTCGTACCGCCGCTGCTCGAACTCCGGGGTGATCCAGCGGGCCCACGCGCCGAGCAGGTCCGAGCGCAGGACGAGGCCGCGCCGGTCCAGGAAGTCGGCGAAGGACAGCTCCCGGGCGACGAGCGCCTCCCGGTCCCGCTCCCAGTCCTCGCCGGTCGTGTCGCCGACGACGCCGTCCTCGGTCTCCCCGGCGAGCAGGACGCCCGCCTCCTCGAACGTCTCGCGCACGGCGGCGCAGACCACGGCCTGGGCCTGGGCCGGGTCGTCGAGGCCGAGCCGGGCCGCCCACGTCTCCAGGGAGGGGCCCGCCCAGCGCACCGGCTGCTCGTCGCGCGGGTCGACACCGCCGCCCGGGTAGGCGTACGCGCCGCCCGCGAAGGCCATCGAGGTGCGGCGGCGCAGCATGTGGACGTCGGGCCCGGTCGCCCCGTCCCGCAGCAGCAGGACGGTGGCGGCGCGCCGGGGCGTCACCGGGGTGAGCTCACCGGCGGCGAGGGCGCGGATGCGCTCGGGCCACTCCGGCGGGTACCACTGGCCGTTCGACTGCTTCGTCTGCTTCGGCTGACCATTCGACATGGCCGGATGCTATGCGCAAGCATCGGAATGCACGAGAGCCGGTTTCCCCTGGCTGTGGAAAACCGGCTCTGCGGATGCCTTCGGTGTTACGGATGCCTTCGGTGTCAGGCCTCGACGAGCTCGACCTGGACCTCGACCTCGACCGGCGCGTCGAGCGGCAGCACGGTGACGCCGACGGCGCTGCGGGCGTGCACGCCCTTCTCGCCGAGGATCTCGCCGAGCAGCTCGCTGGCGCCGTTGATGACGGCGGGCTGACCGGTGAAGTCGGCGGCGGAGGCGACGAAGCCGACGACCTTCACGACGCGCTTGATGCGGTCGAGGTCACCGGCGACCGACTTCACGGCCGCGAGGGCGTTGAGCGCGCAGGTGGCGGCGAGCTGCTTGGCCTCCTCGGGCGTGACCTCGGCGCCGACCTTGCCGGTCACCGGAAGCTTGCCGGCCACCATCGGGAGCTGGCCCGAGGTGTAGACGTACACGCCGGACTGCACGGCCGGCTGGTAGGACGCGATCGGCGGCACGACCTCGGGCAGGGTCAGGCCGAGTTCGGCGATCCGCGCCTCGACGGCCCCGCTCACGACTTGGCCCGCTTCAGGTAGGCCACGAGCTGCTCGGGGTTGTTCGGCCCGGGCACGACCTGGACGAGCTCCCAGCCGTCCTCGCCCCAGGTGTCCAGAATCTGCTTGGTCGCGTGCACCAGAAGCGGCACCGTGACGTACTCCCACTTGGTCATGGGCCCGACTGTATCCGCTGCCGCGGGGCTCCTCTCCGAGGCGGCCCCCAGAGGCCCCCTAGGGGACTTCTCCGGGGCGGCCTCCTGATTGCGCGCGGCCGCCAGTGGTTAGGCTCGACTGCGTGAGCAGGCTCCAGGTCGTCAGCGGCAAGGGCGGTACCGGTAAGACGACGGTCGCCGCCGCCCTCGCCCTCGCCCTCGCGACGGAGGGGAAGCGGACCCTCCTCGTCGAGGTCGAAGGCAGACAGGGCATCGCACAGCTCTTCGAGGCGGAAGCCCTTCCGTACGAGGAGCGCAAGATCGCCGTCGCGCCGGGCGGCGGCGAGGTGTACGCGCTGGCGATCGACGCCGAGCGCGCGCTCCTCGACTACCTCCAGATGTTCTACAAGCTGGGCAGTGCGGGGCGGGCCCTGAAGAAGCTCGGCGCGATCGACTTCGCGACGACGATAGCGCCGGGCGTGCGGGACGTGCTGCTGACCGGCAAGGCGTGCGAGGCGGTGCGGCGGCGGGAGAAGGACGGGCGTCCCGTCTACGACCACGTGGTCATGGACGCGCCGCCCACCGGCCGCATCACCCGCTTCCTCAACGTGAACGACGAGGTGGCGGGCTTGGCCAGGATCGGCCCGATACACAACCAGGCGCAGGCCGTCATGCGGGTCCTCAAGTCCCCCGAGACGGCGGTGCATCTGGTGACCCTCCTGGAGGAGATGCCGGTCCAGGAGACCGCCGACGGCATCGCCGAGCTCAGAGCCGCCGAACTGCCGGTGGGCAGGGTCGTGGTGAACATGGTCCGCCCGCACGTCCTGGACGAGGCGGCGGTACGGGCCGCCTCCGGCGACCACCGGGACGCGATCGCGCGGACCCTGGCGTCCGTGGGCGTCACGGGCGGCACGCGCCTGGTCGAGCCGCTCCTCGACCAGGCGGCCGAGCACGCGCGGCGGGTGGAGCTGGAGCGGGCGCAGCGCGCGGTCCTGGACGGCGTCGGCGTCCCCTCGTACGAACTGCCCTTCCTCGGGGACGGGGCGGACATCGCCGGGCTCTACCGGCTGGCGAAGGAACTGCGGAGGCAAGGGGTGGGCGCGTGACGGAGAAAGCAGGCGCCGAGCCGGAGGCCGGGGAGACGGAGGCGGGAGCGGCCGGTGCCGCTGGATCCGGCGCGACCGGTGTCGCCGAGGCCGACTCCGAGCCCGGGCTCGACCGGGTCCCCGTGCTGGAGCTCGACCCGCTGATCGACGACCGGGGGACCCGGATCATCGTCTGCTGTGGCGCGGGCGGGGTCGGCAAGACGACCACGGCGGCGGCGCTCGGTGTGCGGGCGGCGGAGCGCGGCCGGCGGGTGGTCGTGCTCACGATCGACCCGGCGCGCCGGCTCGCCCAGTCCATGGGCATCGACTCCCTCGACAACACGCCCCGGAAGGTCGACGGGATCAAGGGCTCCGACGGCGGCGAACTACACGCGATGATGCTGGACATGAAGCGGACCTTCGACGAGATCGTCGAGGCGCACGCGGATCCCGAGCGGGCGCGGGCGATCCTGGAGAACCCCTTCTACCAGTCCCTGTCGGCCGGGTTCGCCGGTACGCAGGAGTACATGGCGATGGAGAAGCTGGGGCAGCTCCGGGCCCGCGACGAGTGGGACCTGATCGTCGTCGACACCCCGCCGTCCCGGTCCGCGCTGGACTTCCTGGACGCGCCGAAGCGGCTCGGGTCGTTCCTCGACGGGAAGTTCATCAAGCTGCTCATGGCCCCGGCGAAGGTGGGCGGCCGGGCCGGGATGAAGTTCCTCAACGTCGGCATGTCGATGATGACGGGGACCCTGGGCAAGCTGCTCGGGGGTCAGTTCCTCAAGGACGTGCAGACGTTCGTGGCGGCGATGGACACGATGTTCGGCGGTTTTCGGACCCGCGCGGACGCCACGTACAAGCTGCTCCAGGCCCCGGGGACGGCCTTCCTCGTGGTCGCGACGCCGGAGCGGGACGCGCTGCGCGAGGCCGCGTACTTCGTGGAGCGGCTGGCGGCCGAGGAGATGCCGCTCGCGGGCCTCGTCCTCAACCGTGTCCACGGCAGCGGCGCCGCCCGGCTGTCGGCCGAGCGGGCGCGGGCGGCCGCGGAAAATCTTGACGAGGGGCGCATTGTGGATCAGGGGGGCGGGAAGGCTGGACTGCGTGGCTCCCCGGCCACCGAGCCCGAACCCGAGCACGAGCCGAACGATCTCGCCACCGCCGCCGCACATCCCGTACCCGAGGCTGCCCCCACAGCCGATCCGGCACAGGAATCAGACGTACGTCATCTCACCGCGGGACTTCTGCGCCTGCATGCCGAGCGCATGCGGGTGCTCGCGCGTGAGCAGCGCACGCGCGACCGCTTCACCGCGCTCCACCCAGAGGTGGCGGTGGCCGAAGTGGCCGCCCTGCCCGGCGATGTGCACGACCTCGCCGGGCTGCGGGCCATCGGTGACCGGCTCACGGCGGGGCGGACGCCCTCGGCCTGAGCCGTCTCGCGTACTCACGGACTCACGTCCTCGCGTACGAGTACCCGTATCCGTACTCGTACCCGTGTCGCGTCACCCGTGTCGTACGAGTCGTCGTACGGATCGCCGTACGGGTCGGGGCTAGCCGACCGCTGCGTACGCCTCGTACGTCGCGTCGTCCTCGATCGCCACGGGCAGCAGGCCCGCTCCCCGCTCGTACTCGGTGCGCGCGGTCTCCAGGAGCCGGCGCCACGAGGTGACGGTCGGCCTCCGGCGCAGCAGTGCACGGCGCTCGCGCTCCGTCATGCCGCCCCACACACCGAACTCCACGCGGTTGTCGAGGGCGTCGGCGAGGCACTCGGTCCGCACCGGGCATCCGGTGCACACCGCCTTTGCCCTGTTCTGCGCCGCTCCCTGCACGAAAAGTTCATCCGGATCGGTAGTGCGGCAGGCCGCCTGCGCACTCCAGTCAGCTACCCAGCCCATACCGGCGCCGTCCTCTCCCGAATCGAGGCTCCCCCACGGCGGCAGCGGCATATTCACCGCTGCCAGTTGGGACGTTACGGAAGGCAGGCACAGCGCAACACCCCCTTCGGGCCCAATCTTGAATGGTCCGAACGGACTATGCGTGCGCGTCAGATCACCCAGGGGAGTGATCGAAGGACATGCGTGTCATAGCGGACATACCCCGCGGATATGCCCTTCTTCGGCGGGGCCACTTGGGGCACCGTGTGACGCATGAGCCGGAATCGGACACGAGCTTCCCGTGTTTCGGGGTCACGGGAATTCATACCGATGTCACGCACGGGTCTTGATGCGAGACCACACTGCTGTGACAGTTGGGAGCAGCTTAGGCCAAGGCATATACGTGTGTCCGGCGAATGAGAACGTAGGCTGCCCCCATGGCAAAGAAGCGCTCGGGCGGTGGTCTGACCGGGACCCAGCAGGCCGCCAAGTTCCTCGGTGTCAGTGTGCTCGCCGGAGCCGTGCTGGCGGGCATCGCCCTGCCCGCGGCCGGTGCACTCGGGCTGGCCGCGAAGGGGACGGTGGAGGGGTTCGACGAGATCCCGTCCAACCTGAAGACCCCACCGCTGAGTCAGCGCACCACGATCCTGGACGCCGAGGGCGGTCTCATCGCCACGGTGTACTCGCGGGACCGGAAGGTCGTGCCGATCGACAAGATCTCCCCGTACATGCAGAAGGCGATCGTCGCGATCGAGGACGGCCGGTTCTACGAGCACGGGGCGATCGACCTCAAGGGCGTGCTGCGTGCCATCAACCGGAACGCGCAGTCGGGCGGGGTCGCGCAGGGCGCGTCCACGCTGACCCAGCAGTACGTGAAGAACGTCTTCGTCGAGGAGGCCGGTGACGACCCCGAGAAGGTCGCGCAGGCCACCCAGCAGACCATCGGCCGCAAGGTCCGCGAGCTGAAGTTCGCGATCCAGGTCGAGGAGGAGCTGGGCAAGAAGAAGATCCTGGAGAACTACCTCAACATCACGTTCTTCGGGCAGCAGGCGTACGGCATCGAGGCCGCCTCCCAGCGGTACTTCTCCAAGCACGCCGCCGACCTGGACCTGGGCGAGGCGGCGATGATGGCCGGTCTCGTCCAGTCGCCGAGCCGCTACGACCCGATCAACGACATCCAGGAAGCGACCAAGCGCCGCAACACGGTCCTCCAGCGGATGGCCGACGTGAAGGACATCAGCCAGGCCGAGGCGGACGCCGCCAAGGCCAAGCCGATCAAGCTGAAGGTGAAGACGCCGAAGAACGGCTGCATCACCGCCGTCAGCGGCGCCGGCTTCTTCTGCGACTACGTCCGCAAGACGATCCTCAACGACCCGACCTTCGGCAAGACGGCCGAGGAGCGGACGAAGCTGTGGAACCTGGGTGGCCTCACCATCAGGACCACGCTCGACCCGCGCGCGCAGGCCGCCGCCAACGAGGCCGCGATCGCGAAGGTCAACAAGGACGACCCGGTCGCCGCCTCCGTGGTGCAGGTCCAGCCCAAGACCGGCCGCATCCTGTCGATGGGCCAGTCCCGCCCGTACGGCCTGGACCAGAAGCAGCACCAGACGACGCTCAACCTCGCCGTCGGCAGCAAGATGGGCGGCACGACGTACGGCTTCCAGGTCGGCTCGACCTTCAAGCCGATCACGGCCGCCGCGGCGCTCGAGAAGGGCATCAGCCCGGCGACGAGCTTCAACGACCCGGCGCAGATCAACATCTCCGAGAGCGACTACACCCGCTGCGACGGCAAGCCCGCGGGCTACGCGAACTGGGAGGTGAACAATGAGATGAAGTCGGAGAAGGGCGTCTTCGACATGACCAGCGCCCTCGGCAAGTCCATCAACACCTACTTCGCCAAGCTGGAGCAGATGGCCGGCCTCTGCGAGACGCTGACGATGGCGAAGAACGTCGGCTACGAGCGCGAGCTGGGCAAGCCCATCAAGCAGAGCCCCTCCGTCACCCTCGGCAGTATCGAGAGCACCCCGCTCGACATGGCGTCCGTCTACGCGACCTTCGCCAACCGCGGCATCTACTGCACCCCGATCGCCATCGAGTCGATCAAGGCCGCCAACGGCGACAAGCTGAACGTGCCGCAGACCAAGTGCACGCGCGCCATGACCGACCGGACCGCCGACACCATCAACCAGATGCTGAAGGGCGTCGTCGAGGACGGCACCGGTACGCGGGCCGGTCTCAGCGACCGTGACAACGCGGGCAAGACGGGTACGACCAACGACCGCAAGGACGCCTGGTTCGTCGGCTACACCCCGAACCTGTCCACCGCCGTCTGGGTCGGTGACGACGTCGGCGAGAAGAAGTCGATGTACGACATCACCATCGGCGGCGAGTACTACGACAAGGTCTGTGGTGGCTGCCTCCCCGGCCCGATCTGGAAGATCGCGATGACGGGCGCCCTGGACGCCGGCCAGACCCCGAGCTTCGTCCCGGTCTCCGTGCCGCGGGCCGAGAAGCCCAAGGACCCGGAGAAGGAGGGCGACGAGGGCCCGAACAAGCCCCGTAAGCCCGGCGACGGCAAGCCCGGCGGCACCGACACGACGAGCCCGATCCCCGGGATCACCTTCCCGACGGACCTGCTCGGCGGCGGGGACGGGCGCGGCGGCCGCAAGCCCACCCGCTGACGCACGAGTGACACGAGAGAGGGCGCCCCACCTGACCGGTGGGGCGC